>CANQQK010000001.1 GCA_947626015.1 uncultured Bacilli bacterium
CAATAGATATTTCTACTAATGATATCGTCGATTATATTACCAATAAAGTGAATGAAGAAATGGTTTAACTCTTTATTGACAAAAGATTTAAACGTTTATATAATTAGTACATAAAGCGAAGATATGGGACTAGTAATATATGGATACCTTATAGAGAATTCGTGGTTGGTGAAAACGAATAGGTTAAATATATGAATCTACCTATTAGTGTTGTTAATAACAACCGGTTTATGACCGTTATCTTAATTAAGTAAAATAAAGGATGGTACCGTGCTTATGCACTCCTAAGGTATCATCCTTTTTATTTTCCATATCTTCAAAAGGAAAGGGATATATATGATAGATATTAAATTAATTAGAGAAAATCGTGATCTAGTAAAAGAAAATATTAAGAAGAAATTTCAAGATAAGAAATTACCTCTAGTAGATGAAATCTATGAACTAGATCAAGAATATTTACGTGTTAAACAAGACATGGATAATAAACGTGCTTTAAAGAATAAATTAAGTACGGAAATTGGTACTTTAATGCGTGAAAAGAAACAAGAAGAAGCTGAAGCAAAGAAAAAAGAAGTCAGTGAAATGGGTGAAGAAATCGAATTCTTAACCAAAAGAGAAGATGAATTAAGCAAAGAGATTAAGGGTAAGATGATGATGATTCCGAATATCATTGCTGATAGTGTACCTATTGGTAAGGATGATTCGGAAAATGTTGAATTAAAACGTTTTGGCGAACCAGTCGTACCTAAATATGAAATACCTTATCATGCTGATATCTTAGAAGCCCTAGACGGATTAGATAAGGAAGCTAGTGGTCGTACTAGTGGTGAAGGATTCTATTATTTGATGGGTGATATTGCGCGTCTTCATAGTGCAATGATTACTTATG
Organism: uncultured Bacilli bacterium; assembly: GCA_947626015.1. Classification (GTDB taxonomy): domain Bacteria; phylum Bacillota_I; class Bacilli_A; order RF39; family UBA660; genus CAG-582. The sequence goes on from CANQQK010000001.1 coordinate 890, forward strand.
CGCGTGATTTCATGATCTCTAAGGGATTCAAGTATTGCATTCCACCATTTATGATTAGAGCTGATGTCGTAACTGGTGTTATGTCATTTGAAGAGATGGATGCCATGATGTATAAGATTGAAGGTGAAGATCTATATCTTATCGGTACTTCTGAACACTCAATGATTGGTAAGTTCAAAGATCAACTTCTTAAGAAGGAAAATCTTCCTTATACTTTAACGAGTTATTCACCATGCTTTAGAAAAGAAGGTGGAGCTCATGGTCTTGAGGAAAGAGGAGTATATCGTGTTCACCAATTCGAAAAACAAGAGATGGTTGTTATCTGTGAACCTGAAGATAGTGAAGAATGGTATGAAAAGATGTGGAACTTTACTGTTGAATTCTTTAGAAGCCTAGATGTTCCGGTAAGACAACTAGAATGTTGTAGTGGTGATCTTGCAGATCTTAAATATAAATCATGTGATATCGAAGCTTGGAGTCCTAGACAACAAAAATATTTTGAAGTTGGAAGTTGTTCTAATCTAACTGATGCTCAAGCTCGTAGATTAGGTATTCGTGCTAAGGGTGAAAATGGTAACTATTACCTACATACCTTAAACAATACCGTTGTGGCTTCCCCTAGAGGTTTAATTGCGGTAATTGAAAATAATTATCAAGAGGATGGAAGTATCTTAATACCAAAAGCATTACAACCTTATATGGGTGGTATGAAAAAGATTGAGAAGAAGTAGCAATACTTCTTTTTAGTTTGCAATTATATTAGTTAAAGGGGACTTTTACAATGCCTTATATGTAAAGTTGTTTTGTTTTAACATATTTAATGATATAATGAGAGAGGATAGAGAAAATAGAAGTAATAAAAATCTTTATAAAACATAATCTAGTATTCTATTCATAAAATGCTATAAGGAAAGAGGTAAAATATGGGATTTATTAAAGCATTTACAGGTGCCTTAAGTGGCACATTTGCTGACCAATGGAAAGATTTCTATGGTCCAAAAGATGGAGTAACAGCTACAACAGCTTTATTCCAAGCTGTACCTAAAGGTACTGATGCTGGAAGAGGTGAAAATACTAAGGGTAGTGAGAATGTCATTACTAATGGTAGTAAGATGATTGTTCCTGAAGGAATGGCACTTATTACGATTCAAGATGGTCAAATTACTGGTATGATTGCTGAACCAGGTGGATATGAATTTAAATCAGATGATCCTAATTCAAAATCATTATTTGCTGGTGATGGTATTTTAGCATCAACGATTAGTGAATCATGGAATAGGGTTAAATTTGGTGGTATTCCAGCTACTGAACAATTAGCATTCTATGTTAATTTAAAGGAAATACCTAATAATAAATTTGGTACGCAATCAGAGATTTATTGGGATGATGCTTACCTAAATGCACAAGTTGGTGCTATTACTAGAGGTACTTATACTTTAAAGATAGTTGATCCATTATTATTTGTTAAAAACTTTGTACCAGTTGAATATTTAAGACCAGGATCTAAAGTATTTGATTTTGCGGATATGGATAATGATGCCGGAACGCAATTATTTAATGAAGTAGTAGGTACATTATCAGCTGCATTTGCTAATTATACGAATGATCCTTCTAAAGGTAATCGTATTGCTAAGATTCAAGCCGATCAAATTGGTTTTGCTCAATCTATGAGTCAAGCAGTTGAAGAAGCTTATCAATGGAAGACTGATAGAGGTCTTGAAATCGTTAAGACAGCTATCTTAGCTATTGAATATGACGAAGATACTAAGAAATTGCTTAGTGATGTTAAGAAAGCCGATGCCTTATCTGGTGCTAGAGGTAATTCATTCATGCAACAATCTGTTGCTCGTGGAATGCAAGCCGCTGGAGAAAATGGTGGTGGATCTGGTATGGCCTTCATGGGAATGGGCATGCAAGCTGCTGCTGGAGCAATGCAAGGTGTAAGTCAAGAACCTACAGGTACTAATCCATTTATCAATGTTGCTGGTGCTGCAACTACGGAAAATGCTGCTCCTGCAAGTGCTGGAAATGATCCTTATGAAGAGATCAAGAAAGCTAAAGAATTATTAGATGCGGGAATAATTACACAAGAAGAATTTGATGCTAAGAAGAAAAGTCTATTAGGTATTTAATATATGCAAGGTGGTAATATGGAAAATATTACACAAAACGCTGAAGAAGTTAAAATTGTTAATACTAATGAAGATGCAAAGGATGGTCAAAATAAATGTCCTAAATGTGGTTCTACCGATATTAGCTTAAATATCAATAATGGCAAGTTACGTTGTAATTTCTGTCGTCATGAATTTAGTGCGGAAAAGGCTTCGGGACTTGAGAGTGATATTGGGGAACTAAAGGGTAATATTATTGCTTCGGGAGCAAGTGATATTGCTGCCGATGCTAAAGATGTTATTACGATTAAATGCAGTAGTTGTGGAGCGGAAGTCGTTATCGATACCGCTTCTTCTACGCAAGCTAGGTGTCACTGGTGTCGTAATACCTTATCGATCAATAATAAGATTCCTAATGGAGCTGTACCCGATGTTGTTTTACCATTTAAGCTTAGCAAGGAAGAAGCTAGAAGTTTAATCGAAGACTTTGTTGGGAAAAGACAATTCTATGCTCATCCAAAGTTTCGTCAAGAATTTACGACGGAAAATATCATGGGTGTATATTTCCCTTATATGCTTGTCGATGTTAATGCTCATGCTAATTTCGTCGGTGAAGGAGAACATCTCGTTCGTAGTTATACCGTAACGCATGGGGATAACGAAGAGCATTATTATGATGCTGATGTGTATTCAGTAATGCGTGACTTTGATTTAGAGATTCATGGTTTAACGGTGGAATCAAATTCCGATCGTTTGGATAATAGCAATGAAGCTAAAACCAATAATATCATCAATTCTATTATGCCTTTCGATATCGAAAATTGTGTGAAGTATGATTCCAATTATATCAAGGGTTATACTTCTGAAAAAAGAGATGCTAATGTTTCCGAATTAAAGGAACTAGTCGATTCACAAGCTAAGGATATTGCACGTTTTGCTGCTAATGAATCCTTGTCGTATTATGATCGTGGTGTCTGTTGGTCAAGTCAAAACTTGGATATCAAGGGTGAACAATGGCAAGCCGCATACTTACCAGTATGGCTTTATAGTTATCTCGAAATTAAGAATGATAAAAAGGTTTTACATTACGTGGCTGTTAATGCTCGTACTAAGGAAACCATGGGAAGTGTTCCTATTCATATTCCTCGTCTTTTAATGATATCAGGAATCATTGAATTCTTTGGCTTCTTAATGATGTTATTCGTCGATTGGGATTATGATGCTATCTTCTTACTTTCAGGTATTATTTATTACTTCTATATCTATGGACGTTATCGTAATAAAGCTGCTCGTCATCGCTATGAAGTAGAAACCAAAAGAGATATTGAAAACCTTAATAAAAAGGATGATTATGTTACTAGAAGAGTACGTCAAAGAAATTCCATGATGTTAGGTGCTAATAATCGAATGGTTACCGATGCTAGTGTAGCTACTAAGATATCTAAGAATATCACAGCAAGAACTGAAGGTGTTAATAATGATGACAAACAAAATAATGAAAATTCTAACTAGTTTACCAATCGTCTTATTATTCCTTTATTTTATACCTTTCTTAGGTGTTATTCTTTTACTAGCACGTTTAATGGTATATAAAGGAAAGATTAAATCATCATTTATTTTAATAGGGTTAGGTATTATTATCTTAATACCTAATATCTTAGAAAGTATTTTAAAACTATTTAATGTTAATATTGAATCAATACCAATATTATATAATATCGTTTACTTTGATTTTTATAATCAAGAATTGATCGGTTATGGTAAATTATTATTAACAGTAGGTATTATCTTTCTCATCCTATCTTATATTGCTAATATGATATTTGCGAAAATGGCTAATAAACTAAAAGATTATTTGGAAAAAGAGGAAGCTATTCAAAGAGAAGAAATAGCTAAAAATGATCTTATTATGCAAGAGAAAAGAGAGAAAGCTAAGAATACTCATGTGGTTAAATGTCCATATTGTGGTGCCGATAATATGTTGACTTCTAAAAGTGGTAAGTGTAAATATTGTCGAAGAAATATTGGATAGATTACTAAGACTCATACAATGTATGAGTTTTTTAAATGTTTATGATATAATCATATTGAGAATAGTGGTGAAGTTAGATGAATAAGAAAATGGTTTTACCAATGTTATTAGTAATCGTAATTACGATTATGGGTTATCTTAATAATTATTATGAACCTAGTTATTCAGTAGATAAAAATGAAGATAATATGGTTAATGATAATCTAAAGAGTTATACTTTAGAAACCATACCCGATTATGATGGTGAACCTTTTGTTATCTTAGATGATAATATTCCCCATTTTACGGAAGAGGATAAGAAATCAAAGGAATTTGAAATCTATCAAGACTTAGATGCTTTAGGAAGAACGACTTTAGCTTTTGCTAATATTGGTCCTAGTTTGATGCCAACAGAGGAAAGGGGGAATATTGGTAATATTAAACCTAGTGGATGGCATACGGTTAAATATGATATCGTTAGTGGTAAATATCTTTATAATCGTTGTCATTTGATAGGGTATCAGCTTACGGGAGAAAATGCTAATGAAAAGAATTTAATAACCTGTACTCGTTATATGAATACCGTTGGGATGTTAGGTTTTGAAGATATGGTTGCCGATTATATCAAGAATACGAATAATCATGTCTTATATCGGGTAACTCCTATCTATAAGGATGATAATCTCTTAGCAAGTGGTGTGGTTATGGAAGCTTTATCATTAGAGGATGATGGTGAAGGTATTAAATTTAATGTTTATATCTTCAATGTTCAAGATGGTATTGAAATCGATTATAAAACGGGTGATAGTCGTTTAAAAAATGATGATATTTGACATCAAAATTGACGATATTGTTTAACTTCAAAGGTTAATTAGAGTATAATAAAATTAAGGTGGTATTATGGCTAAACGTAAAAAGAAAAAAGCAACTAATGAAAGTAGTTTTAAATTCTCCGTAGAAATTGTTGGGCTAATATTTATCCTTATTAGTATTATTGGTATTGGGGTATTTGGAAGCGTTGGTAATCTTATTAAGAAGTTTGCCATATTTCTATTTGGTTCTTGGTATAATCTTTTAATTATTTATATATTTGTATTGGGTGTTTATATGTTATTTAAAAGAAAACTTCCCAATTTTTTATCACCAAGATTGATTGGGGTTTATCTTTTAACATTATCCTTACTTAGTATTGCGCATATGAATTATGTAACGACAGGAGTAAGTGTAGGAACTGCGGTTAATAATTCCATTGAAAATTATTTAAATATTATTTCCAATAATTATGTTGGTTTATCCCAAACTGGTGGGGGAATAATTGGTTTATTAGGTAGTTTTGCATCCGTATCATTACTCGATAAGATGGGATCATATATCGTATTTGCGGTAATTATTCTCTTTGGTTTTATTCTTTTATTCAATCTATCATTTACTGGTATGCTTGATGCTATTCAAGGTTATTTCGCTAAGATTGGTGAAAATCGTAAAGAGAAGAAAGCTCATCGTGATGATGCTGATGACGATGATGAAGAAGAAGACGAGGATGAAGATGACGATAATAAGATCGTTATTAAGTCCGTTGAAGAGTTAAAGAAATATCATAATGGGGAAGAAAAAGAAGAGGCGCCACTACCTACCAATACGAGCGTAGTTAGTGAGGTTCCACTAATCAATATCAATTCCCATTATCGTTTACCAAATCTTAATGAAGTCTTAGATCCATTGAAGAAAAACAAAAAGGTTAATAGTGATGACTTCATCAAACAAACAACGGTAGCATTACAAAACGTTTTAGCTGACTTCCAAATAACAGGTCGGGTAGTAGCGGTTCATGAAGGACCAACGGTAACCCAATTTGAAGTAGCTATTAAAAATGGTACCAAGATTAGTAAGATTACGGGATTATCTAAAGAGATTGCTTTATCCCTTGCCGCTAAAGATGTTCGTATCGAAGCCCCAATTCCTGGTAAAACGACCGTCGGTATTGAAATTCCTAATAAGGTTACGGTTGGGGTACCAATAAGAGAGGTTTTGGAATCCAAACTTAAAGAGATGAGTACCATGAAGTTGCCAGTATCTCTAGGTAAGGATATTCATGGTAATCTATGTATTACGGACCTTGCTAAGACACCACACCTATTGGTTGCTGGTTCTACTGGTTCTGGTAAATCTGTTTGTATCAATTCCTTTATCAATAGTTTGCTTATTACTAAAAGACCTGATGAGGTAAAACTCGTATTAGTCGATCCGAAAAAGGTTGAGTTATCGAACTATAATGGCGTACCACATCTTTTATGTCCGGTCGTAACGGATCCAAAGAAAGCAAGTATTGCTTTACAAAATATCGTTAAAGAGATGGAAAAACGATATGATCAATTTGCTGATGAAAAGGTTAAGAATATCGGTGGTTATAACGATAAGATGAGTGCTTTGAAGAAGCAACAACCTGAAGATGATACGATCAAGTTTATGCCATATATCTTGGTCATCATCGATGAGCTAGCTGACTTGATGTTGGTAGCATCCAAAGAGGTTGAAGATTCAATCATGCGTATTACGCAAATGGCTCGTGCTGCGGGTATTCACTTAATCGTTGCTACGCAAAGACCATCAACCGATGTCATTACGGGTGTCGTTAAAGCTAATATTCCATCACGTATTTCCTTTGCCGTTGCTAGTCAAGTGGATTCAAGAACCATCTTAGATAGCGTTGGTGCTGAAAAACTATTGGGTAAAGGTGATATGTTATTCAAACCGATGGGCGAAAACTTTGGTCGTAGAATCCAAGGTAACTTCATCAGTGATGAAGAGATTGAAAGAGTTATTCAATATGTATCACATGAACAAGTTGCCCAATATGATGAATCCATCACAACGGCCCAAACAAGTGATGTATCCGATAACTTCGGTGGTGAAGGTGGCGGTCATAATGCCGATGAAGATGATCCACTATATAATGAAATCGTTGATTTCTGTATTGAATCTGGTAAGGTATCCGCATCCTTATTACAAAGAAGATTCCGCTTGGGTTATAATAGAGCAGCACGTATCATTGATCTATTAGAAGATCGTGGTATTATTGGTCCTGCTAATGGCTCTAAGCCAAGGGAAGTATTAGTAAAATTAAAGGGTAATGAACCTGAAGAATAAGGCGTATGAAAATACGTCTTTTTATATCTCATTAGGAACGACATCATCCCCATAGATCTCGGCATATAAGAAGATGAAACCAGCAATGAGAACGAGGATGGAACCAACTAACTGTAAGCCATCGATTTTTCTTTTATTCTGTTCATAACGTTTATAGGTAAGATTGATAAAATAAAGATATATCCCGATACTTACAATAAAGATTAAGACATTGATCGTCTTATAGGTATGCCGATTTTTATCATTATTATTCGCGATATCTTCCATCTCTAAGTTATTAGCTTTAATACCAAAATAAGCAAATATAACATAGATAATCCAAATTAAATTTTCTCTTTTCAAGGTATTAACGCGTTCATTATTCATATTAAATAATATGATATAAAGTGGGTTTATTGACAAATCAATGTTAATTATGGTAAACTAATCGTCACATTGAGTTATAAGCTATTCACCCATTTGACATAATCGCTAGGGAAGTGCTATAATTTAAGTGTAATTAAGGAATAAGGGGGCAAATATTATGAAAGGATTTATTCTTGATTATATCAATGAAAATGAGTATCGAAAGCTAGAACGTGCTTTAAAGAAATATAACATGTTAGCTTTTAAAAAATTAAATTTTGAATATTATCCAGCTTTAAGAAGTGGTGAATTCTTAGGTGAACTTGTTGCAAGTGATAAGAAGAATAATACGGAAACTTATGAATTAAAGTTACCTAGTGATCATCTATTCACACAAGTTCATGGTGAAGTTAAGCTAAGATATATCGTCTATAAAGAACAAAATATCGTAATGCTTGAAACCATCATGCCAACAGATATCTTATTAGAAGGACATGTTGCTGAACTTACTACTTATAAAGGTGTTATGATTTCTAAAGCTAATGCCGAAAAGGATAAATTTTTAGTAAATCTATTCTCAGCAATGGATCGTTAATAACCTCTAAAATAAGAGGTTTTTTTAATTGACAAATCTTATATATGTGTTTATAATAATCGCCTATCAAAGGGAATAATTGTGATAAAGTGTGATAGTGTAGTGTTCACAATATAAGAATATTAATTTAGGGGATGGATTTATGAATTTGTTAGAATTAATACATGAAATCAGTAATGTTGCTGAAGCTATCGAAAATGAAGAAATTGATTACAAAAAGATTGCTAGTTTGATGTCTGTTTTAAAGAAATTGATCATTCGTTTCCGTGAAAGAGCTTATCTTAGCTCCCTAATTGAATTATCGGATGCTACGAGTTCACTTTTAACTTTAGTAGAAGGTAGTGAATCATTAAAACAAACAGAATTATTAAGATATTTAATGGAAGTATTGATCGAAGTGCAAAAGGATGAATCGATTAACTTCTCAATTACCCCATTACCAATAAAAAGAGCACTTGGATAGTGCTTTTTTAGTTTATAAAATTACTCCAAAATTACTCCGAAGTAGATGAAATGAGAGTAAAAAGAGTAAAAATAGGCATGAAAAAAGCCCTTTATTAGGGCTTTTGTTTTCTAAGTGGTGCAGGTAACAGGACTTGAACCTGCACGGATTGCTCCACTAGATCCTAAGTCTAGCGCGTCTGCCAATTCCGCCATACCTGCGTATTAAAATGGTGGATCTTGTAGGACTCGAACCTACGACCGCCCGGTTATGAGCCGGATGCTCTAACCAACTGAGCTAAAGATCCAATTTGCCATTGCTCTATAAATATAACATAAAAATATCTTAAGTGCAATAACTTTTTGCATTAAAATAGGGGTCTTATTCGGACTTTAAGCACCAAAACAATGGGAAAAATAGAAAAATATATAATTTTTTAGCAATACCCCCTTGAAAAATTTGCTTTTTAAATAAAAGTGTGCTAGAATAGCAAGCATATTTGGAGGGGAGTAGGTCAAATATGAAGAAATTTAGACTAATTTCAATAATCATGATGATAGCAGTAATGCTATTTGGTGGAATGCTAAATGCTAATGCTGTTTCTAGTATTCCAAACTCAGTTGTTTCTGACCGTGAAAGACAAGTTGAATTCATCAAAAACTATCCAATCATCGTCAAAACAGCTAATAATGGTAAATATTATATTTACTGTATGAATCAAAGTAGAACTTACGCTGGAGGTATTAAATTCACTAAAACTGGTGAAGTTGATCCTGGTTTTACTTACATTCTAAATCATCGTCCACAAACAAGTAACAAAGATCGTGATTTCTATGTTACCCAAATGGCCGTATGGTATTATGAAGATTATTTACATCAAAATAACTTCAACTTAGTTACTGAGGTAAAGGAATATATCATAAGACATAAAGATACAGCTAATGATGTATCTAAAGATATATATGCTTTATACGATGGAGCTAAAAATTATGAAAAGAAAGAAAACAATGGTGTTGGATCTATTAAATTAGATGCTACCAATGTTAAATTTACTAAAGATGGTGAATACTTTGTTTCCAGTCCAATAAAGGTTTACCAACAAAATATTAGTGGTAATTTAAAATATTCATTAACTAATGCACCACAAGGATCATTGATCGTTAAATCTGGTGAAGATGCTATTAAAGTAAAAGTACCAGTTGCTAAGATTGATGAAGGTAAACAAGTTACTTTAAAAGTAAATGTTTCTGGTAACTATATTAAATCTACAGGATATTATTATCATTATAATAATAGTTATCAAGATGTATTATTCCAAGATCCAATTACATCAACGATTAATACAAGTACTTCAATATCATTAACAGTTGCTCATTATCCAGATACTTATCCAGTATTGATAAGTAAAACGGATATTACACAATCTAAAGAAGTACCTGGTGCTACATTAGTTATTAGAAATGAAAGTAATCAAATAGTATATTCTTGGGTATCAACTTCTACTGCTAGAAAAGTAGAACTTGCTCCAGGTAAATATACTTTAACAGAAACTATTGCACCTAAGGGTTATAAATTATCAAGTACGACAATATCATTTATATTAGATGAATATGGTCTAGTATATACTAAGAATGATAAAGGGGTTTATGTAGTAGTTAATAAAGTCGTTATGATTAATGAACTATTAGATGTTGTAAGTTTCGAAAAGAGAGATGCTAAAACTAAAGAATATGTTTCTGGAGCTAAATTAGTGATTAAGGATTCTAAAGGACAAGTTGTTAAAGAATTTGTTTCAAGTAATAAACCTTATTCATTAGAATTAGATCCTGGATATTATACAATATCTGAGGTATCTGCTCCAAAAGGATATCTATTGAGTAAAGAAGTTGTCTATTTCTATTTAAAAGAAGATGGAACATTACAAATAAGAGATAATAATGGAAAATATTCCAACACAGCAATGATCACATTCTATAATACAAAAGAAGATAAGCAAGAGGTTCCAGTACCTTCTACTGATAAAAATTCTACGTTATTAGTTGTAAGTGGTATTGCATTACTTATTGGTGGGTTAGCTTGTGCTAAGAAAACTATCAAAGAATGTTAAGATTACCCTTAGCATTCTTTTAATTTTTATAGGGATTATTCTAATATCATTTACATATCTAAGTGGAATCAAATCTAATCTCTTTAATTATAAGAACATCAGTCTCTTAGAAGAAGAAGTTACATTACCTGAAGAATTAATAGATATAGAAATAGATACTACGACAACATCACCTGTGGAGAGTACAACAACGGTAAGTACTACGAAAGTAGTAAATAAAGATAATTATATTGGATATTTAGAAGTACCTAAGATTAAATTAAAAAGGGGATTTCTATCATTAGATTCAAAGAGAAATTCGGTTAAATATAATGTTATGCTTATTGAAGGTTCTTCGATGCCTGATGTTAAGAATGGAAACCTTATCTTAGCAGCACATCGAGGTAATTCATCCGTTTCTTTCTTTGATAAATTATATAAATTAAGCAATGGTGATACAGCAATAATAACTTATAATAAAAAGAAATATACTTATAAGTTAGTAAATAATTATTTAGTTCCAAAGACTGGTAAAGTTACAATATCGAGAAATGGTGATATTAATACTTTAACATTAATAACATGTACTAGATATGGTAATGATACGCAAACGGTCTTTATCTTTGAACTAGATAGTGTTGAATAAAAGGGGGAATTAAAATGCCAGAGTTAACGATATTTGAGATTATAAAAAACTCATTAGCAGCTTTAACTAATTCGAAAGTATTTATACTCATTATCTTAGAGATTGCTATTTTATTAGTATCCTTAGTATTCTCTAGACTTATGGATAGAAAGGTTGTTAAAACAACATCTATCGTATCTAGTTTAGTAATATTAGGTTTCTATATAACAAATTATGTAAGTACCTTAAAGGTCTTCATCGATAATGTCTCAACAAAGATAATGGAAGTATTATATTTTCCAACGACATTAGAATTTATTATTACGATGATTATTGGTATCGTCATCATGATAATAACTTTATTGAGTAAGAAAAATGGTAAGATTATGAAGATAATCAATACGATTGTTCCAATAAGTATATCATTTATCTTTCTAGGAATTATTGAATATATCAATACGAATAGAGTAGCATTTGATGAATTTTCAACATTTACCAATCCTACTTTAATGAGTATGTATGAATTAGCTATGGGATTGTTTGCAACTTGGATGATCGGTTTATTCCTATATAAGGTTAATAAGATGATTATTAAAAGAGCTACTCTTCCAAAGATGGAACAAGATGCTAATCTTGTTACTGTTCATCTTGAAAACTTACCAGTTGAAGAGGAAGAAATTGAACTTCCAAGATTAAAATCTGTAGCAAAATAAAACTATAAAAGGAAAACTTTTATAGTTTTTTTATTCTTCAATTAATACCGCATGAACGACTTGTCGTACCTCACTAGTCTTACCACAAGTCGAGAGGGTAAGGATCTTGCTATCCTTGTTGATATCAACATCAAATTTAGCAATACTACGAGCTTTGATCATATCGATAAATTTCATAAATTCATCATCGCTCGTAAATTCGTTTTGTAAGTAATCTTCGGTAACATCGATTTGATAGATGGAAAATATTTCCCATTTCATATTTTTAGTAGGGGTATTAAAGGTTATTAAACGATTGCTATCCTTTTTATACCAACTGCTATTGAAGATATATTTAATGGTGCCAAACATGATACCCGATTTAATATTATGACCATAGATGATGGTATTCTTGTCTAGATTCGTAGGATTATTACGATAATCCATGAAGATCCAACCCATTTTATTTTTCTTCTTATTGAAATCTCTTCCCGAATAATAAGAGTTAACATCGGCTTGAACGACAGGATATTTAATCTTCGTATTCTTGACCTCTAACCAACCAACGGTATCCTTATTTTTATCCAGTAAGGTTTTAAAGACACCATCAAAGTTTGTGTAATAGACCGAAGGTGATTTAGGTTTTGTTGTAATTAGAGTACCTTTATCGATGATATTGATATCATTGACATTATTATCGATATCACTTACGATTTCAAAACGATCTAAGATATTATCGATTTCTGATAGTTCTTCATCGATCTTATTTTGATCTTTGTATTGAATATAGGTATCGATACTAACCGAAATCATACTAACTAATACTACAAATACTAAAATCGATGTAAAGAGTTTAAAGTTTATTTGTTTAAAGAAATTATTCTTTTTATATTCCTTAGAATAGGTTAATTTAAACTTAATATTATTCTTATCAAAGTATTTATGATATTTCTTTTTGATATAATTAACGGTATTAAAGATGACATTAAGTTCATTATTCTTTTCCGTAATCTCAATCTTAATATTAGATCGTTTATTTTTTATAATCTCATCGATAACAAGAGTTAATATTTCATTGGAGTATTTAACAATCTTAATGGTCTTTAAATTATTATTTAAAGCAATAAAGTTTTGGAAATCACGAATATCATTATCATCGAAATCTTTGGTAATAATGATCATTTTTTTATAAAATATTTCGGAATAAGATGATAGAAGATTGGTCTTCATAAATTCGGATTCTAGATCATACTTATGACGGGTTTTAACCTTAATATTTTTATTCATTACTAAACGATCTAGTAAGTAGTTATTGATATCATAACATTCGATGGTTTTAAGATAATTATTATCTAATAGTTTTAAAACAATATCTAAGGTTAGTGATTTATCAGGTTTAAAAATAACCTTATTAATATGTTCCCAGGTATTTACTAAATCTAATATTAATAAAGCAATATCCATGTTCATAATTTGAACATTTTCAATATTTTTTTTGATAATAATAACATTTAAAAAATTAGCTACTAATTCAAAGTTTTCTTTAATATAATCGATGGAAAATTTTAAATCTTTAACATCTATAATATTGGTGTTATTAAGATTTTCTTGATTAACATCTTTTTTGATTTGCGAAATGATGATGGTATCTTTAGTAAGTTTAAAAACGATGTTATAGTTCATACTTTTCCAATCCTCTCTATTATTAATATTAGCATATATTTTTATTATTTACCATTAAAATATTGAAATTAAAAAATAATGTCGTTATAATTAAAGTAGTTAGAGTGTGGGGTGTTATGATGCAAGATATCTTCGACATAATAAAAGGAATTAACATCAAAGAGGAGATAACCTTACATGAAATCCTCGCTCGTTTTAGCGTTAATAGTTTTAAAGAATTGGTTGAGGAGATTATCAAAGGTTTTGATGATTATATTAAGAAGGATAATATCAATCAGGAATTCTTCAATGAATTATATTATTTTATATTATTGGTACTTATCAAAAAGACGGATGATAAAGATGATGTTATAAGTTTAAATGTCTTATATAAAGCACTTAGAGATATCTTTAAAAGAGAGTTAAAGGATTATAATAAAAAGATTAAAGAAAAGGATCAACGTTATTTTGTTTTATATTCCTTAAATAATAAATATAAGGGAATGGAAATATATATCGATGAGAAGTTGATGAAACAGAGTGGGGACAATCGCTTCGAAATTCTTTGGTTTATGATTAAAGATTTAAATAATCCTGATTATCTTTTTAGAATATGGGAATTGCATCCGGAATATGTTAATTTAAGGGATGCTAAGAATAAGCATCTTTTCTGTTATATATGTGAATATTTCTTAGCTAATATGGATGATTTAAGGGAAGAAGAGATTAAGTTCTTTAAAAGAGTTATCGTTATGATGTTAGAAAGTGATCGCTTATTACTCACCAATAATGAATTATTATCCCTTTTAAAGAGTTGTGAAGATTATAAGAAGTCGTCTAGTACGGATAATCTAATGCATATTGCGTTTATCAGTAATGAGATTGATCGTCATTATGAGGTTATCAATAAGGATTCACGACTTAATTGTGTGGATTATTGTTTTAGGGATTGTCCTTTGGTATTCGTTAAGAGAAGTAATAAAACAAGGATTGATCTTCGAAGTGATTTTGTCTTTAGTATCGATTCGATGCGAGGCAAGAATATGCAAAATAGATTATTTGATGATGCCTTTTCGTATCGGGATAATCATAATGGCACCTATACTTTGTTTATGCATATTCCTGATGTCGATTACTATATTAAGAAGGATTCACCAACAGATCTTTATATGCGTTCGATTGGGGAAAGTGTCTATGCTAAGGGATACCAAAAACCGATGTTAGATTTTGAAGCCGCAAAGATGTGTTCCTTAAAACAAGGTGAAGATAAACCTGCTATAACATTTGCGATTACGGTGGATAAGAATGGTTCTTTGATCGATGTTGATTTCTATAAGAGCATTATTCGTGTTAACTATAATCTATCGATAACGATGGCGGATGTCTTTATGATCCATCCGAGTGATGAGCGCTTCAAGGTCCTAAAGAGCATGCGAGAGCTTTTGATCGCTATCTGTAAGAAGCGTAAGGCAACGATTGGTAAGCGTAGTGCTTCGACCTTCATTATGGATGAGATGAATATCGTGGCTGACCTTGCTACGGCGAGTTACTTCGAGAGTGAAGGAATCATCTTCCCTTATAAAAACTTTGCGGGTGTTCGTAGTCCCAAGAGTGCTAGTGATGTGTTGAAGTGTGATGAGTTTGCTAAACTTCATGAGTTGAGTCCAGATGATCTAACCCTTCTTTATAGCATCTTCGATATCAATAATCGTGTGTATTATGATACCGTTAATCATGGTAATACGGAGTTCAATGGTAGGGCCATTGGTAATGTCGGTAATCCCCTAAGACAATACATTTCTTTGGAAACCAATCGTTTGATCAAGGATGTCGTTATCAGCGGGGAAAAGAATATCGATTTCTGGTTAGAACGTATCGAAAGAGATTGTATCGAATATACGGAAACGAGTGCTAAAATTCGCCAATTATATGGAAGAAAATAGAGTAAAATTATTTACAAGGAAAAATTATCGTGTTAGAATAAATTAGAAATCGGGGAAAGAGGACAAGATTTTTAATCGAAGCATTAAAGAGATTCTGATAGGGTGTAATTCAGATATGATAGATTAAAGGTTACTACCTCTCAAGTGAGTTAATAAACTCCGCGTGACTGCGTTATCGGTTTGAAAGAGAAACAAAGGGATGGTACCGTGCTTATGCACTCCTTGGCGTACTATCTTTTTTTTGTTTAAAGGGGGATTACAACATGGAATTACAAGAAAAGGTTTTAAATTATTTTAAAACTTATACTAAGCCGATTGAGATTAAAAGATTAGCTAAGAAATTAGGTATCGATATGTCTTTAATCGATGATCTTAGTGATGTCCTTTATGATCTCGAAAATAAAGGGATTATAATGGCGATTACCGAAGGTGAATATATGAAAGTACCTACCGATTTTTATTTAACCTTTGGTGAAGTACACCATTCCATAAGGGATAATTATTATTTGAAGTTAAGAAATGGTGTTAAGGTTATTTTAGATAATAAAGGTAACTGTCTAAATCTAAATGAAGGTGATAAGGTCTTTGTGGAAACAAGACCATCGGGTAAACATAAGAAACAATTATTAGGTACGGTTCAAAGAATTGTTCGTAAAGAATATAGTGAAAATGGTAAATTTATGTTTAAAGCTATTTTAAAGAAAAGTCGTTCTAATAATTATTTCTATGTTGAATTTAAAGGTAAACGTTTCTTCATACCAGCGGATAAAGTTCATGGAGCATATATTGGTGATGAGGTTTCCGTTATGGGTAGTATCTTGGATGATAACTATGCTGCCGAGGTAAAAGGAATTATCAAAAGAAAGACCAATAAACATGTCTTTAAGGTTCGCACTATCGATGGTAAGAAGATGCTAAGTCCTATAGGCACTGCTTATTATGAGGTTAAACCCTTATTTGATGTCGATGCTTATGAAGAGGGTGAAGATCTTCTTTTAGAGGTCGATGATGAATATCGTGCAACCTATGTTAAGACATTGAAGGTAGAAAATGATTTGGATAGTCGCATTCGTGCTTTAGCTTATGATAATGGTATTCCTGTTGATTTTTCCGATGAGGTTATGGAAGAAGCTAAGAGTATGTGTTCCGATATTACGGAAGATGTAATCAGCAAACGAACGGATCTAAGAGATTTGCTAACGGTAACGATTGATTCCGAAACTGCTAAGGATTTGGATGATGCGGTAAGCATCGAAAAATTAAGTGATCGTTTTCGCTTATATGTATCGATTGCGGATGTCTCACATTATGTCTATCCCGGATCTAAATTATTTATAAGTGCTTTGGAAAGAGGAACGAGCATCTATCCTGCGAATTCGGTTATTCCGATGTTACCATCTGAATTATCGAATGGTATCTGTTCCTTAAATGAAGGAGAAGATAAGTTAACGAAGAGTTGTATTATCGATATCGGTTTTGATGGTAATATTATCGATTATAATGTCGTTAATTCAATCATTCGTAGCAATAAGAAAATGAGCTATCATGATGTCAATCGTGTTCTTGATGGTGAAGAAGTTCCTGGTTATATGGAATATGCTGATATGATAAGACATCTTAAAGAATTGAGTGATATCTTAGAGGATAGAAGAATCGATCGTGGTTTTATTCATTTCGTTAATGATGAAGTAAAATTCGTCTATGATGAAAATAATAATGTCTGTGGTATCAAGAGTAGAGAGCGAGGAGATGCCGAAAAGATTATTGAAAATTGTATGCTCGTAGCAAATGAATGTGTAGCAGAATTGGCATTTAATTTGGAAGTACCTTTCGTGTATCGAAATCATGAAAGTCCTAGTGTATCGAAGATCTATCAACTTAAATATAAGATTAAGGGATTCCATAAATATTTAACTTCCTTAGCTAATGCCCAAAATCCCAAGATTTTACAAAAGATATTTTTAAGTCTTTGTGAAGGTAAGAGTGATTATGAAAAAGAATTTGTATCGAAGATGATCTTACGTAGTATGAATAGAGCTTTCTATTCGAGTGAGAATATGGGACATTATGGATTAGCATTGGATGTCTATGCAACATTTACTTCACCGATTAGAAGACTTCCGGATCTATTAAATCATATTATGTTAAACTATATCATTGAAGGTAAGTTTGATAGTTTAGATCACTTTATCGATTGCTATGCATCATGGGCAAGAGATGCTACTTCTAAACAATTAGAGAGTGAAGAATTCGAAGAAAATGTTAATATCATGTTGATTCAAAAATATACGGATCAATTCATGGATAAGGTCTTAACCGGAAGAATCGTCTTTGCTTATAATAATCATGTATATATTGAAACCAAAGAAGGATTATATGGTTATATTATATTAGGTGCTAATAATGTTAGAAGAGGAGAATTTAAGATTGGAGGACGTCGTTACCATATTGGCGGTACGATTGAAGTTAAAATCTTAAAATGTGATGAGATCGATCATGAAATAATCTTTGTACCTAGTGATAGTAAAGAACTAAATGAAGGTAATAATCATAAAAAAGTATTAGAAAGAAGAGGTAATAATGGTTAATTTTAAAGAAGATGAAAGATTAAATAAGTTAAATCATTCTTGTGCTCATCTAATGGCACAAGCTGTAAAACATCTATATCCAAAGGCTTTATTTTGGGTAGGTCCTGTAATTGAGACGGGTTTTTACTATGATATCGATTTAGGAGATAAAGTCTTAACCGATGAAGATATTACGCTTATCGAAAAAGAGATGAAAAAAATTGCTAAGGATGGTAAACGTATCGTTCGTCATGAGATCAGTAAGGAAGAGGCTTTAGAGCAATTTAAGGATGATCCTTATAAATTAGATCTAATCAGTAGAATGGATGAAAATGAGGTCGTTATATCAACCTATACTCAAGGAGATTTTACGGATCTATGTCGTGGACCTCATGTAGATAGTGTTAAGGAATGTAAGAATTTTAAACTAATCAAGTTTAGTGGGGCTTATTGGAAAGGCGATAGCAACAACCATATGTTACAAAGAATTTATGGTGTTTGCTTCGATACCGAAGAGGAGTTAAATGCTTATCTTCAAGAACTTGAAGAAGCTAAACAAAGAGATCATCGTAAACTTGGTAAGGATTTAGGAATCTTTATGACCAGTGATTTGGTAGGTAAGGGTTTACCAATGTATCTACCTAATGGTTATATCGTATGGGAAGAGTTGGAAAACTATATCAAGGGTAAGGAGAAAAAGTTGGGTTATAAACATGTTTTAACACCACCTCTTGGTAATGTCGAATTATATAAGACCAGTGGTCACTGGGAACACTATAAGGATAATATGTTTCCTAAGATGGAAGTCGAAGGGGAAGAGTTCGTCTTACGTCCAATGAATTGTCCTCATCATATGATGATCTATGCTAATGATATTCATTCATATCGTGATCTTCCTTTACGTATTGGGGAGATTGCCAGAGATTGTCGTTATGAAGCTAGTGGTGCTTTAAAGGGTATCGAAAGAGTACGTTCTTTCTGTCAAAATGATGCCCATCTATTCGTAACCCCAGAACAAATCGAAAGTGAATTTAAATGTGTTGTTAATCTTATCTTGGATGTCTATAAAGAATTAGGTATTAAGGATTATCACTTTGAATTATCCTTAAGAGATCCTGAAGATAAGAAGAAGTACCATCCAGATGATGAGATGTGGAATATGGCCGAAGATCGTCTACGTAAGGTTTTAAATAGTATTGGTATTCCTTTCGTTGAAAAGATCGGGGAAGCAGCATTCTATGGCCCAAAACTTGATGTTCAAGTAAAACCAGCTGTTGGTAATGAGTATACGTTATCGACTTGTCAATTGGATTTCTGCCTTCCAGCTAAATTTGATCTAAGCTATATCGATAAGGATGGTTCTAAAAAGAGTCCTGTTGTTTTACACCGAGCAATCTTTGGTAGTATCGATCGCTTCATCGCTTACTATCTTGAAGAGACCAAGGGTGCTCTACCTCTATGGTTATCACCAGTTCAAGTAAGTGTTCTTCCGGTTAATAACGAATATCACTTGGATTATGCTAAAGAGGTTAAAGAAGCTTTAGAAGAGTTAGGTATTCGTGTAGAACTTGATAGTCGTGAAGAAAAACTAGGTTATCGTATGCGTGAAGCGCAAACAAGAAAGATTCCTATTTCTTTGGTTATCGGTAACCAAGAAAGAGATGAAAAGTCTGTAACGATGCGTCTTCATGGTAGTGAAGATAAGAAGACCTTAAAACTAGATGAATTCTTAGCTTATGTTAAAGAAAAACGTGATTCACGAGCACTTGACTTATAGAAGAAACGATAATGCGATATTATCGTTTTTTATGTGTTATAATGATGATAATAAGAGGTGGGCGTAGTGGAGATCAAGGAAAAAAGCTTGCGTCGCGATGAATGGCCAAGTGAAGAATATAAGGATGTTTTAATCGAAGAATGTAAGATCAATCATCGAAGAGGAATGATTGCTTTTATCATGTGGAAAAAGGGTATTGATATGGTTAAGGTTAGCAATGATACCTTATTAATCGTCGATGAAGGTTATACTTGGTTAGAAATTGCTTTAGAAAATGAACGTTATGCTATTACCGCCATGTATGATAAGGATGATCATTTCATCGAAGCTTATTTTGATCTTACGAAAAAAAATCATCTTTCCTATCCTGATCCTAAAATATATGATATGTTTATCGATATTATCATCTCTAAGAATGGTGATGTACGTATCTTAGATGAAAATGAACTCGATTTAGCTTATCAAGATGGTACCGTTACCGAACTTGAATATCAAGAAATATTAAAGACAAAAGATGAATTATATAAATATATATGTCTTCATCGTGATGAAATCTTAAGATATCTAGCTACAAAACAAAGATATTATAAAGAAATATGTTATAATAAAAAACATTAGGTGATGAATATGTTAGCAAGTATTGTAACATTGGGTTGTAAGGTTAATGCCTATGAATCTGAATTGATTAAAGAAAATTTTAAAAGATATCATTATGATATTACTGATGATTTAACATTAGCAGATGTTATCGTTATCAATACGTGTACGGTAACGAATCAAGCTGATGCTAAGAGTCGTAAAATGATTCGTTCAGCTCGTAAAAATAATAAGGATGCCATTATCGTTGTCTGTGGTTGTTCAGCTGAACATCATAAGGAAAAGTTACTCGATTTAGATATCGATATCTTGATTGGTAATAAGGATAAATCAAAGATTCCACTATTGGTGGAAGATTATCGTGATAATAAAAAAAGAATCAGTAAATTCTATGATCTAAGAAATGCTACCTTTGAAGATATGCGCATCGATAACTTTGCAGGACATACCCGTGGGTTTGTAAAGATCCAAGATGGTTGTGATAACTTCTGTGCTTATTGCATCATTCCTTTTATGAGAGGAAGTATTCGTAGTAAGGATATCGATGTAGCTTATGAAGAGGTTAAATGCTTATGTGATAATGGTTATCAAGAGATTGTTTTAACGGGTATTCATACGGGTTCTTATGGTAGAAATATGGGTTATGATCTAACGGATTTAATTCAAAGAATAAGTACCTTAGATAACTTAAAAAGAATTAGAATATCTTCCATTGAAATAACGGAATTAGATGATAAATTTATGGAAGAATTAAAACATAATGATAAGATTTGTAATCATTTACATGTTCCGATTCAAAGTGGTGCTGATAAGACCTTAAAGGATATGAATCGTAAATATGATATTAATACATTTAAAAGTATCATCAATCATCTTCGAAGCATTCGCCCCGATATCAATATTACAACGGATTTGATCGTTGGTTTCCCTAATGAGAGTGATGAAGATTTTAAGGAAACCCTTAAGAATGTAAAAGAGATTGGTTTTTCGAAGATTCATACCTTCCCATATAGTTTAAGAGATGGTACCAAAGCAGCTTTGATGAAACAAGTTGATGATCGTATTAAAAAAGAACGTACGGATGCCATGCTTCGTTTAAGCGATGAAATGGAAAGTGCTTATTATAAATGTTTTATTGGTAAGACATTAAGTGTCTTAGTAGAAGATGGTCATGAAGGATTTACGAGCAATTATATCAAGGTTCATTTAGATCATGAATGTACTAGCAATACCTTCGTTGATTGCATCATAACGGACGTTGATGGAACGAATGTAAATGGTAAGGTATTATAATTGCAAAATAGAAAGCATTATTCTATAATCAAATTATAAAAGGGTGTTAGTATGAAGAGGATATTAGTAAAAAATAAAGGTGTTACTTTAGGTTATGTATCATATCATAATAAACCAATACTTAAAAAAGATATGCATCTATATGAATGGGGGAAAAGCATTACCTATAGGGAATTAGAGGATTACTATGATGATGTCTGGTATACGCCATATCCCAATGAAACCCTTGAAGGAATCGTCATGAGTTATGAACAAGATGCGGAACGTTTAAAAAAAGATATCAAAAAGATTAAACGTAAAAATCATATCGAAAAGCTTACACCTTTTACTAGTATAAGATTATATGGAGTTCCTTCTAAACACTTATGTCATTTCGGTTATACAGCTGATTTAAAGGAAACTAAAAGCATTACTTTTATCGAAGATATCCATGAATTTATCAATAAGAATCGTCATTATATCGTTCGTAACAATCATAATGGTTTTGATGTCGATTTAATCAATGATGAAATCAATGATCTAAATAAGATTTATTATAACTATATTGGTGCTCAGGATGATGATATTAGAGAATATCTCTATCCCCATCTAAGGGATGGTTATTTAGAAATATTAGATCGTTTTAAAGAACTTACTGGTAAAGATTTTAAAGCTAAAAAGAGATTTTATCCTTTAACATAAAGTAGAGTGTAAACTCTCTTTTTATTTCTGATAATTTATTGAATGAAGTCTTAATATATTTTATAATTACTATGCTAGGTGGGGTATTTATGAATATAGACGAGTTATTTAAAAAACGCTTACTATTCTTTTTTACTTCATTTATTTTTATCGTTATTGTAACGATATCATCTAGTTACGCAATTAAAGAAAATGTTGATAAGGGTAAAGTTATCAACAATGAAAATATTGAAATCGTCTTTGAAAATAATCAAGATGATGTTCATTATAGTGAATATCCCTTGAGTTATGAACAAGGAATTAAATTATCTCCGAGTAATCTTATTCGGGTTATCAACAATGGAAGCGATGATAAACGTTATGATATCTATATTAGGGGAGATGAAACGACTTCATCATTAGATATCAACAAGGTTTATTATAGTATCGATGGTAGAGAACCAAGAAATTTAGGTAGTGATATTACGAATGCTGTTTATTCGGGACTTTTAGCAGGTAATGAAGAAAAAGTTATTAACATCAAAGTTTGGGCAGCCAGTGAACTTATCGATAATAATGATCAGGGCAAGGAACTAGATCTTCATTTCCTAGTTATTGAAGATGACATTTAAAAAAGGTATAGATTTTCTATACCTTTTATATTTCACGCATATTATCACGGTTTTTATAGGGGTTTTTAGGATCAATTTTATCAACAAATAAAATACCATCTAAGTGATCCATTTCATGTTGGAACGCTACCGCAATATCTTCTCTAACACGAATAATATATTCTTCACCATATTCGTTATAAGCTTTGACCTTGATTCTTGCATATCTAGGAACGATACCTTCAACGGGTCTTTCAACCGATAAACATCCTTCACCTTCACCAACGAAGATTTCTTCTTCGGAATGACTGATCATCTTGGGATTGATAACGACATAACGACCAAAGGTACCATCTTGATTATCTTCAGATACGACAAAGATACGCTCTAAAATACCTATTTGACAGAAAGATAAACCCATACCAGCACGAAGATCATATTTTTTGGCAATCTCTTCATTTTGACTTAGTTCTAAGTAATCCAAACAATCATGAATAAGTTTGATCTTTTCTTCGGATAGTGGGAAGGTTACTTCTTTACTAACCTTATGTAAGCGTGGATCTACTTCATTTAATATTTTAATATCAGGTATTTTCATATACTACACCCCTCAACAATGGTTATTTTATCAAATATTTTCTTAAAAATAAAGTTAATATTATAAATATCAATCCGTTGTAAACTTATCAAAATAGTTTACATTAGTATTTGCATAATAAGTGTAAAAATAATATGATTATTATAAGGATGGTGTATGGTAGTATGGAACGTATTAAAGAATTACGAATGACTTTGATTATTTTACTTATTGGGATGTTTTTCTTTAGCGGTTGTTTCTTCTCTGATAAGTATGAAGTAGCTTTTAAAACCAATGGTGGTAGTGAAATTGAAAATGTGATGGTTAAGAGCGGTAATTACTTGGAAGAACCCGATACACCAACAAAGGAAGGTTATGTCTTCGAAGGATGGTACCTTGATGGTGATGAATATGACTTCGATGAAGAGGTTAAGAGTGATATGACTTTAGTAGCTAAGTGGCGTAAGGTTGATATTGCAGATGAACCAGAGGATAAGGAAGAGGAAACGACAACAACCACTAGTACCACGACTAAACTTGTAATAACGACTTCAACGATTTCCGTTAAGGTTAAGACGACAAAAAAGGTAACGACGACTCCTAAGAAGACGACAACTAATTCGACAGAAAAGACCACTAAAACGACTTCAACGAGTACGACTAAAGTTATCGAATCACCAACCAAACCAACGGATCCAATCATTCCTGATAAAAAAGAGGAATTAAAGATGCATGTTGATGAAGTGGAAATCATTCCTGAAGAAGAGGAAGAACTTGAAGAAATCGATAACTTATCACCAATGGTTGAAGTTATGAATAAGTATCGTTATGATATCAGCTTCAATAGTGAAGATGTTAATGTTATAAGTGAAGTCAGTGAAGAAGACTTACAAGAAATTTTAAAGAGTGATAAGAGTAAATGGATTATCTATAATCATAGTGGTTATAAATATACCAATAATTATAGTATCGTTAATAATAACATGTCTTTAGAAGGTGATTATCAAACTTCAAGTATTACCTTTGGTATTACGGCAGGTAATGTGGTTAAATATTATACATTAGATAAAGTCATTACTAAGAATACCAATATATTAGAAGATCGTAGTGAACTCGAAGAAGAGGTAACATGGCATATCAATTATCCTAATGTTTCCTTAACAACGAAAAAAATCCATGTTGAAGATGATATCTTACCTACAAATGATGGTACCTTAGAAATCTATTACTTCAGTTCCTTAGAAGATGCTATTAAGTTAGCTAATGAAAATGATTCGATTGCTTTACTTAAAGATATGAATATCAGTAATACTATAGAGATTGATAAATTAATCAATCTAATAGGTAATAATCATAAGATTACCTTTGTCGAAGATATCTTAGAGAGTACAAGTGTTAATCTTGATGTTTATCTATTCCATATCAAAGATATTGACGATGAAGAAGGTATTATGAAAATCGAAAATCTAGAGGTCGATGTTAATAGCTTTATCAATATCGATGAAAGCAATAACTTTAAAGAATTAGATTTAAACAATGTTAAGACGAGATATCGTCGTCAATATATTATTAATAAAGCAAAGGTAACGATTGTTCAAAGTGGTAATTCATCATTTACCCCATATAGTGTGCTTTAGGAGATAACTTAGTTATCTCTTTTTTTTAATTTGGTATATAATAGGTCTTAGGAGGAATGCTTATGATTATTGTTGTTTGTGGACCGACAGGTGTTGGTAAGACCAAGATGAGTGTCGAATTAGCTAAGAAATATGATGCCGTTATCATCAATGGTGATGCTATGCAAGTTTATAAGGGTTTAGATATTGGGACAGCTAAGGTTACGGAAGAAGAAAAAGAGGGTATAAAGCACTATCTTTTTGATGTCGCAAGTGTCGATGATAACTATACGGTTTATGATTATCAAAGGGATCTAAGAGCATTATTAGAAAAGTTTCATGATCGCAATGTCATCATCGTTGGGGGCTCTGGTCTATATATCAAAGCTGGTCTATATGATTATCGTTTCACCGAAGAAAGTACGACTAATAATTATGACGATAAAAGCAATAAAGAACTATATGAAATGCTTCTTAAAAGAGATGGTAAAATCGATGTTCATATCAATAATCGTAAACGTCTTGTCAGAAAATTAAATCGGGTTAATGAAGACTTTAATGGTAATAAACTACTTTATAAAGATACCTTCTTTATTGGTCTTACGGCACCAAGAGAAGTGCTATATGAAAGAATCAATAAAAGGGTTGATATGATGGTTAAGGATGGCTTAGTAGATGAAGTTAAGAAGTTTTATGATGAAGGTATTCGTACGAAAGCCATCTATACGGGAATCGGTTATAAGGAATTATATAGTTATTTTGATGGTGATATTTCCTTAGATGAAGCCTTAGATCTAATCCGTCAAAGAAGTCGTAAATATGCCAAGAGACAATATACGTGGTTTAATCATCAAATGGATATCAATTGGTTTAATGTTAACTTCGAAGATTTTTCAAAAACGGTAGATGAAGTAATTAGTTTTATCGAAGCTAAAAAATAATAATATTATTTACTATTAAAAAGAAATTAGTTATAATTTATTTAGAATATATGAGGTAATTTATGAGAAATGGAAAATATATGATTATAACATTTTGTTCCTTTGCTATCTTTTTATTAGCAATGGCTTTCTTTACATTAAATATAACGTATGCTTATCAACCAGAAAAAGATGCTATATGGGATGTATATCTAGGAGATATTACATATCGCTCTAATAAGGACATTGCACCAGTTACGGTTAATAATGAATATATGGATTTTAATGCTTCCCTAAAGGATTATGGGGATACCTTTAGTTTTATTGTTCCCATCATCAATGATGGTACGATCGATGCTTATCTTAAGGAAATAAATTTAACGGAGTTAAATGATGTTGTTGGTACTTCACCTTCTGGTAAGACCTACTATGTAAGTGATTATGTAAGTTATAATGTTACCTATGAAAGGGGTAATGATGATAATAATATTAGTGCTGATGTTACCTTAAAAGAAGGGGATACCTTACATGCTAAAACCCAAAATAATCTTGCTGTTAATGTTGAATTTATTGGTAGGGATCGATTAACCGAAGAAGCTATCATAGTTTTAGATAATAGTACTTATAAAGTAAATAAAGATGGAACCCAAGTAAATGGTTTTAATTTGCATCTCCAATTAGGACTTAATTATCAAGAACTTAAATAGTTTGGGAGTGAACTTATGAAGAATAAAAAGGCTTTTAAAATCATTATTATATTGTTTTTATTATTGCTTATTGGAATAACTTCCTTCTTAGGATTCTATTTCTTCAATATGCGTGATTTGGATTTCATGTTAGGGCGTATTAGAATAAGTGAATCTTCTAATGTTACCTATGCTGTTGATATGAAGGATGAAGATTATCGTAATAATTTAGATATCGATGATTTGGTAACCGATCTTATTAAAGATATAAGAGCAACGTTTAATTATAATGTCGCGTTCAATGATGATGTCAGTGGTGAATATAATTATTATATTCAAGGAAGAATGGAACTTATCAATGATAAGGGTGTTATGGTTGCTAAAAAGGATATCTATTCTATGGATGGTAAGAAGGAAAGTATTGATGGTAAGGTTATCAATATTTCTTCAACCTTTGATATCGATTTTGTTAAATATAAGATGATGTATGATGAAGAGATCAAGGAATATGGTATCAATCTCGATGGTAATCTTGTCTTTGATGTTATTATCGATTATAAGACCTATAATGAAGGTATTGCTAAAGATATCAATAATAGTAAGACTTTAACGATTAAGATACCTTTAGGTAAGGAAACAACAAGGATTGATATTCCTAAGAAAGCTATAATTCAAAGAACGGAATATAGTGATGCTAAGAATGAATATAGTTCCATCTATTTTATAATAGCAATGGAGTTCTTTGGAACAACCTTATTATTTATCTTAGTACTTATCTTAGTTATTAGATCATTCTATATTAATATTAGTGAATATGATCGTCGTTTAGCTTATATTATCAATAAATATAAAGGACGTTTAGTTAAGATTAGAGAACTTCCAAATCTTAGTGATGTCGATGTTTTATTCGTCGATGATATCGATGCTTTAGATGATGCTTCGATCAATGTTATGAGTCCGATCAACTATGTTGAAGTTATTAAGAATTGTGAATCGGTATTTATCGTCTTTAATGATGATAAAGCTTATGTTTATAAACTTATGAAAGAAGAAGACACTGATTAGTGTCTTTTTTCATATATTATACTGAGGTGACTTACGATTATGGAAATCAATGATGATCTATTTAGCAAGGTTGAAAAGAAGACCAAGGTTAGTAAGGAAGATATCATCAGTATTGCGGGAAGATTAAATGAAGGTAATATGAAGGATGAAAAGACCCTAAGTGGTATTATTAGTGATCTATCACGTTTAACAGGGGTTGATGTTTCTAAAGAAAAGGAAGAAAAGATTATAAATCTGATTCTCAATGATAAAGTTCCAAATAATATCGATAAATTCTTTTAAAAGAAGATTTAATTTGCTATAATGACATCATAGGGATGTGATAAAATGTTATTTGTAGATGAAGTAACTAATATGGATGAGCTTATCGATAAATTATCTGAATTAGATATGGATATCGATGAAATTAAGGTTGCTGTGGTATGTTTTATCTTTGATGATAAGGGTAAGTTAACTCTACATCGTCGTGGACCAGGAGCACGTGATGAGATTGGTAAATTATTAGCTATTGGTGGAAGTGTTAATGGTAGTGATAAAACATTTAGAGATGCCCTAAAACGTGAATTGACGGAAGAAGCTGGAGATAAAGCTACTATCAGAATCGATGATTTTATTGGCGCTCAATTGGATGGTAAGATCGATCGTCATACCTCTAAATTTATTAACTGGATTATTTTAGGATATACTGGTATGATAACTTCCGGAGAACTTATCAATTCTGAACCTGATCGTTGTGTTGGTTTTGAGAAAGCCTTTATGGAAGAGTTTAGAGAAGAAGAACTATCCAAAACAGCTTATAATTTCATTAAGCAAATTATTGACACTAAGAAGTAATAAAGCATATTACTTCTTTTTATTAGATGTTATAATAATTATGATAGAGGTTCCGCTATGAAAAAACTAATATTTAATGAAGATGGTACTTTAAAAGTTATAAATGTTATTATTCTTATCGATATTATTGTTGCTATTGGTTTATTATTTATGGTTAAAAATATATATGGTTCCTTGAGCAATACCACAGATATTAAAAGAAAAACCACCACGACCAAGACGACCACAACGATTGATCTATGTAATGGTTGTAAGGTAAATTTCAAGAGTAAAGAGATGGATGTAAGTCCTAATAATACCTATCTCTTAGATGAATTAATGGCTTTAGAAAAAGTAAATATCAATCATGTTAAATTTACGATTAGTGATGAAAAACTAGCAAAGATTGGGGTTAAGGATGATCGTCTAGCATTAGAGGTTTTAGATACCTTAGGAACCTTCACTTTAAAAGCTAGTTATTATACGGAAGAAGCGGAAATAACGATCAATATCAAGAGTGATAAAGTTATGGATATTAATATTGAACGTAATATCTACTATATCAAAAAGGGAGAAAAGGAATTATTAAAATATGATATAATTCCGAAAGGTTTTAAAACCGATAATATTAATGTCAAGAGTGAAAATGAAAATATTGCTTCGATTGAAGAAGGTTACATCGTTGGTAAGGAAGTTGGTAAAACCAATATCGTTATCGAAACCGATGGTATTACTAAAAAGGTACCAGTATATATCGTAAATTCACAGGTTACTTTAAAGGTTAAAGAGAACTTCTTATATCGGGATTTAGATAAAGCTACCTATAATGGTGCTGATGATATTGAAGTCTTATTAATCTTAGAAGATGAAAGCAAGACGAATAATGATATTACTTATGAAGTTATCAGTGATGAAGATATGACGGTTGAAGCTAATTATATAAAGAAGAATAGTGAGTATCCGAATGCTTATGAATATACCCTTAAGATTGGGACGAATGATAAGGTCAATAAAACGCCAAGAAAGGGTGCAACGGTAATATTCAGTTTAAGTGATGGTTCGAAGGTTGAACTCCGAATCGATGTCGATATTAAAAAGAATTAAGTAAAGAGATGGTATTTATGGCAGTATGTACGAATTGTGGAAAAGAATTTGATAGAATAGGAACCAACTGTCCTTTCTGTCATGCTAAGTTAGGTGTTAGTTCCGTAACCAGTAAAGAGCAAAGGGATTCCTTTCATGGAAGATATGATGATAAGAGCAAGGGATTAATGATTCTAAGTATGATATGTCCCATATATGGTTTTATCGATTACTATAAGAATAAGGATGAATATCCTTTAAGAACCTCTTCATCGATTACGGGTGCTTTTATTGGAACGATTATCTATCTTCTAATAATAACCATTATTATCTATTTAATATTATTTAAATAAGGCTTAAAAGCCTTTTTTTAATGCATAAAGATTTACACATATCATAATATTTAGAGAAAGGAAGGGTTTATATGGAGATGAAAGAAATAATCGAATCGATATCTAAAAGAGGTAATGGTTCTATCTATCTTGGTGTAGTAGGTGCGGTAAGAACTGGTAAATCAACGTTTATAAAACGTGTTATTGAGAATTTGGTCGTACCTAATATCGAAGATGAATATGATAAGAAAAAATGTCTTGATGAGATACCCCAATCTTCTAATGGTAAACAGATTATGACCACCGAACCTAAATTTGTACCATCTTCTGGAGCAATTATTAAAATCGATGATTTTCAAACGAATATTAAACTTATCGATTGTGTAGGTTTTGTTATCGATAATTCCATCGGTTATGAAGATGTTGAAGGTAATCCTCGTTTAGTTAATACTCCATGGTATACTGAAGCTATCCCTTTTATCGAAGCAGCTGAGATTGGTACGGAAAAGGTTATTAAAGATCATGCTACGATTGGGGTTGTAATAACAAGTGATGGTTCCTTTGGTGAATTTAAAAGAAATGATTATATCGATGCTGAGGAAAAAGTAATCGATGAATTAAAGACGATCAATAAACCTTTTATCGTTATTCTTAATACCTCAAGACCTAATGATCCAAAGACACTTAAATTGGTCAGTGAATTAAGTGAAAAATATGAGGTTGATATCATGCCAATCGATGTGGAAAATATGGGTAAGAAGGAGATCAATGATATCTTAAGAAGTGCCATATCCGAATTTCCAATCGTCGATGTTAAGGTTAATCTTCCCGAATGGGTTCATGTCTTAAGCAATAAAAATGAGGTTAAGAATCATTATCTAAATAAGATTAAAGAAAGCGTTGTTAATGTTAATAAGGTTAAAGACGTCAATAATATTATCAACTATTATACCGATAGTACCATCATCAATAGAGCTTATATATCTGATTTAGATACGGGATTAGGGGTTGTAACATTAAATCTTGAAAGTTCAGATGAACTATATAATGAAACTTTAAGATCGATTATGGGAGATATCAATATCAATAAAGCATCGATTCTTAAGATCTTCTCTTTATATCGTGATAGTGAAGAAGAACATGCCATGCTTAGTGATGCCTTGAAGAGTGCTTATGCTAGTGGTTATGGTATTGTTTATCCAACACTAAAGGATATGCATTTAGAGACCCCTGAGGTAATTAAACAAGGAAATCGTTATGGAGTAAGATTAAAAGCTAAAGCTACCAGTATTCATATGCTAAAGGTTGATGTTGAATCAACATTCGAACCAATCATCGGTAGTGAAGTTCAATCTAAGGAATTGATCGATTATATTATGAAGGATTATAACGAAGATCCAACAAGCATCTGGAAGAGTGAAATCTTTGGTCGTAGTTTAGATGTCATCGTCAAAGAAGGTATTCAATCTAAACTAGCGATGATGCCGGATAATACCCGTTATAAACTTGCTAATGTTGTTACCAAAATTGTTAATAAAGGTTCCGATAAATTGATTGCTATCGTCCTTTAGTAAACCAATTGTAAAAGAATATCACCAATATTCTTTTTTTGTTGGTCTTAGGGGTAATAACAAGTATAATTTAAGTAGGGTGTAATGTTATGAATCATCGAATAAAAACGAATGTTGTATTCTTTGTTATATTAGGAGCGCTTAATGGTGTTATGATCTCTTTAACGGGAAGTTTCTTCCTAGATTATATCGTTACTAATTATACAACCGAAGTAACTCTAAGTTATATGGATTGGTTATTGGTATGTGCTCCATGCTTTGCTCTTGTAGGTGCTTTATTTAATCTGGCAACAGCTATCTTGATGTATGAAGAAATCCCCGTAGAGGAACGTAAGAAAAAAGTTACTAGGAAAAGAAAGAATAGCAAATAGCTATTTTTTTTGTTACAATAAATCCTTAAGAAAAGGTGATAATATGATCGATCTTCATTTACATACAACCTATTCTGATGGAGATTATAGTGTTCGTGATCTCATTAACATTTTAAACGAAAAGAAGATCAAATTAGCTTCCATCACCGATCATAATAGTGTTGATGCTCATAGGGAATATCGTGATAGTACTTATGATAGATTATATGATGGTAAGATGATAACCGGTAGTGAGATTCAAACCCTTATGGAAGATTATCTTATTGAAGTCTTAGTATATGGTTATGATTTAGATCACTTTAAGGAATATGTTGATGAAACACGTAAAAAATTTTGGGATTTTCATTATCATGCTTACCAAGAGTTATTAAGCAAAGCAAGAGCTTTAGGCTTAAAATATCAAGAACCATCAAGACCTTTAGAAAACGGATATTACTGCAATATGAAGTTTCAAGATGCGATTGCGGCTTGTTATGAAGAAAATAAGGGTTTAGTTGATGAACGTATCTTAAAGGATCATCTCTATTTTTATCGTCATGAGTTTCAAAATCCGAATAGCATCTTTTATATCGATAATTCGGCATCATTCCCGAAAATCGAAGATCTTATTAGGGTAGCTCATGAATGTCATGGCTTATGTGTGTTAGCGCATATCGATGAATATCAAAGTATCGAAGATAAAGGTGCTTTCTTAGATGCTTTAGTTCATGATACTGCCATCGATGATATCGAATGCTTTCATCCATCGATATCTAGAGAAAATACCAAAAAATATATGGATTATGCTAAAAGTCATAATCTTCTTATAAGTGCGGGATCGGACTTCCATGGTCCGCATCTACCACATCGCAAAGGCATTGATACCATAGCTACTAAAGAAGAGGTAACCATTTTAAAAAAATTAAGATGAGGTAAACCTCTTTTTTATTGAAATAATAAACTAATTATTATAGAATAATAATAGAATAAGAGGTTGGGTATATGGATAGAAACGATGAATTTTCTATAGAAGATATTACTAGTACAATTCCATCTATGTCCCCTGACGATACGGAAGAAATTGAATTGCCTTCTTTAAAGAGTGATCATCATGAAAAAGAAAGTACTTATGAAGACTTTAATAATCTCGAACCCGAAGAGATCTCTTTAGCAACCAGTTATGTCGATCAAGAAGAAGGTAAAGAGCTTGAAGACTTTTTATTTGATACCATGCAAAATATTCCCGAAATACCTGATCTAGAAGATGAAAGTATAAAAGAAGTTACCGAAAATATTCCAATTATAACCTCCTTAGAAGATGAAGATTTATCTGCTCCAGAAGATAAAACTGTTGATCCTGTATCTAAGGATAAAACCTTGGAAGATGATGATTCTGCTTCAGAAGATAAAACCTTTGAATATGTTGATACTGTTCCTGAGGAAAAACTTTTCGAATATGTGGATGATGTTATTGGTTTTGATGAACCAATTGAAGAAAATAAAGTATCCGAAGAAGAATTAAATCGTTTAGCAGAACAAAATAAAGTTTTTGAATCGATGCAAGATGAATACTTTGAAGAAGATGAAGATGAAGCTGAAAAGAAAGCTCTAGCATCCCTAGAAGAGGATAAAAACCTAGGTGCACTTCATGATGCTTATGACGAAATCTATGAAGAAGAAACAATTGAACCTGAAGAAGAAATAAAATTGGATGAAGAAATCCAAGCTATGAACGTTCCTGAATTTACTGCTATGGAAACTGAAGATAATCCAATTAGTGAAGTAAATGAAGATATTGAAGTAAGTGAACCAGTAATCAAAGAAAGAGTTGAAGATGCTGAATTAGTTAAACCAGTAATCGAAGAATCAGTTGAAGATACTGAACTAACTGAACCAGTACCTGATGAATCAAAAGAAGGACCTGAAGTAAGTGAAACTGAGGTTCAAGAAGTAGAAGAAAAAGCTGAAGTTACAAATGAACCAGAGGTTAGTGAACCTATAAAAAAGGTTGTTGTAACTGCTAAGGTACCAGTTAAGACAGTTAATAAAGAACCACGAGTTATTACTAATATCGAAATGACTTTAGGAGAACACTTAAAAGAGAATGCTAAAGAGATGAAACCAGTTAGTAAAGTTGAGAAGATAATTGGTGTAATCATTATTATTATCATTATTATTGTGGCATTCCTATTAATTCGTTCAGTTATTAAGGATGAGCCAGTAATTACTCCAGATGGAACGACGACGACAACAACTCTTCCATCAGTAAAAACGAAAAGTCAATCTACGACAACTACGAATGAAGTTATAACGGTTAGCAAGACAACAACCACCGCTCCTGACGTTGAATTAACCCCTAATATACCTAATTAATTAAAGCAGATATCTTAGAAATCTGCTTTTTTTGACTAAATTATGCGCTTTTTTAACGTATTTTCGTTATTTTTTAATGTTTTTTTATTGCAATTAAAGAAATATTTTGATACATTTTATATGTAGGGTAAATGCCTACTAGAAAATTTGATATGGGAGGTATTATTTATGTCAAAAACTGAATTAGTAGAATTTGTAGCAGAAGAAGCTAACATGAGTAAAGCTGAAGCAGCTAGAGCTGTAGATGCTATAATGAAAGGAATCACTAAAGGTCTTAAAAAGGATAAGAAAGTTGCTTTAGTTGGATTCGGAACATTCTCTTGCAAGACTAGAGAAGCTAGAGAAGGTATTAATCCATTAACTAAAGAACCTATGAAGATTCCTGCTAAGAATGTTGTTTCTTTCAAAGCTGGAAGTAAATTAAAAGACTCTTTAAATTAATAGTTTTAAGAACTCAAAAAAGTTGAGTTCTTTTTTTATGTATTATATAATTATAATGAGGAAATAATATGGAGACAAAGAGGGTATATCATTTAAAAACATGGCCTAAAGTAGTATTAGTTATCCTTATCTTATTAGGGATAGGTCTTTATTATGCCAATGAAAGATATAAAGAATATCTCTATACTTTAACCTATGAATATAAATTTATTCAAGCTGGTTATAGTATGGAAGAATATCAAACAATTAATGATAATTTAACCGAAGAAGAGATGGATCATGTCTTAAGTTATGAATATAATGAATTTATACCAGAATTTGTCAAACAAAAATATTTTATGTTTAAAAACCTAGATGGTTATTTATCACAAGTTATAACACAAGATGAGGATTTTTTTAAATATCATGGTACAGAAGGTTATGACTATGAACATATCGTAGCTATGGTTAATGTTGGTAGTATCAATGAACCTTATGAAGATGTTAAGAAGACGGATTTTTCTAAGGGATATGGACTTCTTGCTAATAAGTATTATGATCTAGGTATGAGTTATGAACCCGATGATTTAGTGGCAATCGATATTAGATATCGTTATGATGGTGATAAAAAGATTCGTAAGGAAGCTTATGAGAATTTCCTTAAAATGTGGGAAGATGCTTATAGTACAGGTATCTATCTTATCGTTGAAGATGCTTATCGTTCGGCTAGTGAACAAGAGAGAGTTTATAAGTCCTATGAGGAATATAAAGATATCAAGTATGCCGATTCCATTGCTGCAAGACCAGGATTTTCTGAACATCAAACGGGGTTAGCTTTAGATATCTATTCTAAGGAGTGTGCAACAGCTAATGCCTTTAAGGATTCTAATTCCTATAAATGGTTAGCGGCTAATTCCTATAAGTATGGTTTTATCGTTCGTTATCCCGAAGGGGAAAAAGCCGAAGAACTAACGGGTTATAAATTTGAACCATGGCATTATCGTTATCTAGGTGTCGAACTAGCAACTAAGGTTTATGAAGAAGGCATCACCTATGATGAATACTATGCTTATTACATGGATTCATAACTTTGACTATTAAAATAATATGTGATAGAATAACTTCCCAATAAAGGGGAGTTTTTTATGTCAAAGTTAAATAATTTAACGCGTAATGCGATTTCCATTATTTTAAGTGGAGCAATCTTAGTAACATCTGGTGGGGTTATTATAGGTATGGTTCATAAGAATAAAGAGATGAGTGATGTTAAAGAAGCTTTAGAGTATATTACGGAGTATAATGCTGAGAAGTTTCAAGATGCTTATGAATTATATGATCGTTATATCGAACTTATCAAAAATGAAATCGTTGCTACGGGTATGGATAAAAGTGCTATTGAAGTCTTTGCTACCTATGAGTTATTACAAAATAATGGTTTGCTTTCTTTAGGTTCATCATTTAACTTTGGTGAACCAGATTATGAAGTAATAGGTAATCTAGGGATGAGTGTTGTTACGGGTACAAGTGTATGTCGTAATCAAGCTTATAATCTATATCGTTTGTTTCAATCATTAGGTTATGAAGTTACGGTATGTCATGGTGAATTATATGAAACAACCTTTGCTCAAGGAGTTACTAATCATGCTTTAGTATGTGTCCATGAAGGTAATATGTATTATCTATTCGATCCAACGAATGCGACAATCTTCCTTCGTAGTGTTACTGGTCAATGGATATCTATGGATCATGAAGATAAGAAGTTTGATCCATCACCATATGCTAATGAAATGTTTGAAACCTTAGATGAAACCGCTGGATTACATTGGTATTTCCATGATGATTATGGTTCTTGTGTTACCTATAGAACTCGTCGTAATGATGCTTTATCTAAAGCTATGCAATATTATCAATATTATATCGATTATGAAAATGAATATCTAAAACCATTAGAAGAAGAATTAGATCATAACTTAAGAGTAGAGTTTAATATTGAACCTCCAGATGAGGTTCCGGTTGTTTTAGGATAAAATAGGGAAACCTATTTTTTTCTTGCTAAAATATAAATATCTTTACACTTTGATTACCATAAAAGGTTAAATATTATAAATAATTATTATATAATTGTAGTAAGAGGGTGAATATATGCGTGTCATTGTAACCGCAGGTGGTACAGGAGGACATATCTATCCTGCACTAGCCATTATTGATAAGATAAAAGAATTAGAACCTAAGAGTGAATTTTTATATATTGGAACTCATAATCGTATGGAAAATACAATCGTTCCTGAAAGAGGAATCGATTATGTCCCCATCGAAATATATGGGCTTTCTACATCATTAAAATTGATGGGAAGAAATGTTAAAAATGTCTTCTTAATTCAGAAGGCTTATAAGAAATGTCTTAAGATTATGAAAGACTTTAAACCGGATATCGTTATTGGGGTTGGGGGATATGTTACTTACCCGGTCATCAAAGCTGCTCATAAATGTGGTATTAAGACCTTTGTTCATGAACAAAACAGTATCCCTGGTAAAGCTAATAAAGCTTTATTAAAATACGTTGATCTCGTAGGTGTAAGTTTTAATGATTCCTTAAAATATTTTACGAAGAATAAAGCTATTATGACCGGTAATCCTTGTAGTGAAAATGCTTTAAAGATTAAAAAGATTAATAAGGAAACCTATGGGCTTGATCCTAAGAAGAAGAGTGTTTTAATCTTTAGTGGTTCTTTAGGTAGTTCAACGGTTAATAATAAGATGATCGATTACTTAAAGATGGTTAAAGATAGTGATTATGATGTTTTATATATCACGGGTAAATCAAGTTATGAGGAATTTAATAAGAATAAATTTCCTAAAAATGTTCATGTAGTACCATATGTGGATAATCTAAGTGGACTTATGAAGGATATGGATTTGATCGTCAGTCGCGCGGGAGCAAGTAGTATGGCTGAGATAACCGCTTTAGGCGTTCCTTGTATTTTAATACCTAGTCCATTTGTTGCTAATAATCATCAATATTATAATGCTTTAAGTATCGTTGAAAGTCATGCGGGTGAGATGATCGAAGAGAGTAATCTTACAGCAATGGAACTTAAAAAACATGTTGAAGGCATTTTAAATGATGAGAAAAAGATGAAGATGTATAAAGAGAATTTACAAAAACTAAGTATAAATGATTCTGCAACGATCATTTATAATGCTTTAAAGGATTTAATAAAAGATTAAAGAAAGGAGGATGAGTATGAAAACTAAAGTTGTTAAGAAAAAAAGACTTAATATCGGTCGCTTACTCGTCCTCGTTTTATTTTTATATATCATCGTATGTATGGCGATATATATCTATAAAGAACCGGTAAGACATTACGAAATAATTGGAAATGATATCGTTAAAGATATCGATATTTTAAGAAGTTTAGGGTTAGATTCCTATCCGTCATTTGTTTCCATTAATACGAAGAAATTAAGCAATACTTTAAAGAGCAATGCTTTCATCAAGGAAGCTAAGGTTAGCTATGGCTGGAATTTTACCATTAAAATCGAAGTCGAAGAAAACCAACCAATGTTTATCGTTAAGGAAAGTGATGAAATCTGTCTTTCCGATGGAACATTGATACCAAATAATAAAACCTTCGTTGGTTTACCAACATTACTTAATAATACCCCAACGGAAAATATGAAGTTATTAGCTGCTAATCTTAGTAAGGTTGATAAAGGAATTCTTAATATGATCAATGATATCGAATATCAACCTAGTTATAATTCGCAAAATAAGGTTATTGATCATAATCGTTTCTTATTATCGATGAATGATAAGAATATGGTCTATATTACAGCTAAGAATGCAAAAGCTTTGGATAGTTATTTAGAGATTATCGCCACGAATAAGATTACTACATCAGGAACCTTCTATATGGATGGTGAACGAAGCATAGTTAAGCTATCAACGACCGTGGCAACGACCACTAAGAAGACGAAGGCTACAACAACGACAAAGAAGGTAACGACATGAAAATTAACTATGATGAACTGATGATGGAAGAGATTAAGAAATTAAATGGTCATAAAGCTAAACTATTACTTCATAGTTGTTGTGGACCATGTTCATCATCTTGTATTGAAAGATTAAAGGATTATTTCGATATCACCGTTTTATATTATAATCCCAATATTGAACCCGAAGAGGAATATCTTCATCGTAAAAAGGTTCAAATGGAATTATTGGATAAATTACATATTAAATATTTAGAATGTGATTATGATAATGAAACATTTAGAAGAATTACGAAACCCTTATGTAATGAAAAAGAAGGGGGAAAAAGATGTAGTGTATGTTTTGGAATTCGTCTAAAATATACTGCTAAAATGGCAAAAAAATATCAATTCGATTATTTTGCGACAACTTTAACTGTTTCTCCCCATAAGAACAGTGCTATAATTAATAATATAGGAAGCAAGATTGGTAATACGATGAATATTAAATATCTATATGCGGATTTTAAAAAACGAGATGGTTATAAAAGAAGTATTGAACTATCTAAGGAATATGGATTATATCGTCAAAATTATTGTGGTTGCTTATATAGTAAGAGGTGTAATGATGAAGAATAAAGGTTTTACAATGGTTGAACTACTAGCAGTTATTGTCGTTTTAGGTGTTGTTATGGTACTCGTTGTACCAACGGGATTAAGAGCATTTTATAATGCCCGTACTAGTCTAAATGAGATGGAAAGAGGCGTTGTTATCGATGCTGCTAAAACCTATTTAACGGACTTAGATAAAGGTAATAAAAAGTACATCTATCAAGGAAGTGAACCTACAGAAGTAAATGGCCATACTTATCAAAAGGGCGATGCTATTAAAGGTTATGACTTTAGAGTATATGTCATCAATCATGATGGTATCGATGTCGATGTTAAAACCTTAGTTGAAGGTGGATACTATGATGAACTATGTAAATATGATAAGGATGGTAATCCAAGTGATGGCTGTCGTATCAAAGGGGAATGTACTTTAAGAGTTAAATTTAATTATTCAAAGTCTCCTAATGATCTATATTATGTAACGACAGGTTATGAAGCTGAAGTTGTTAAAGGATGTGAGAAATAAACGAAGATAATTCGTTTATTTTTTTTAGTAAATATATTATAATTAAAGATACGAGAGGGATTGTTATGAAGATAAATTATATGAAGTTATTTCTATTAAATTATATCTATATAATTATCTTAGAATTAGTATTTAAATTAGGGGTTTTAAAAACCTTTGATATTGGTATTATATATATATTAATGATGTCTTTTCCTTTGGCATTATTAGTAACCTTTCTAATGAGTATCT
This sequence comes from uncultured Bacilli bacterium, assembly GCA_947626015.1. Classification (GTDB taxonomy): domain Bacteria; phylum Bacillota_I; class Bacilli_A; order RF39; family UBA660; genus CAG-582. Next base: position 41,201 of record CANQQK010000001.1, read on the forward strand.
TTAAGAAAAGAGTCAAAAACCAAATAATAAGTTTTATTTTATGGATTATAATCTTTTTTATTGTGAGTGCCGAGATCATATATTATAGTTTTTATAAAACGATATGTGGTTTAAGTGCTATTATCTATGGTGGACAAGTAATGGAATTTATAAGTTCTATTTTAGAACATATCGTTGATAATATTGGTTTTGTTATAATCTGTTTTATACCATTACTTATCTTAATGATTTTATCCTTAACAAAGGTTATTAAATATGAACGTTTTCTAGGAAGAGAAAGTCTTGCTTTAGGAATAGGTAGTTTAGTTTTAATATTTGGTTCGATGATGATTGATTTACAAACTAAAGATCTAATATGGAATACTAATGATTTGATGCAAAGTACTAATCGTTTAGGTATCAATTCATCTTTAATCTTAGATACGGTTAAATTAGGTATTGGTTTTGAAGAAAATATGGATGTTACGAGTAAACTTCCTTTTACGAAGAGTAAGGATTTAGAATATAATATTACGAATATTGATTTCGATAAATTGATTGCGGATACCGATGATGAAACCCTTAAAGATATGCATACCTATTTTAAGAGTGAAATACCTACTAAGAAGAATAAGTATAGTGGTTTATTTGCGGGTAAAAATTTGATTTTTATTACCGCCGAAGCTTTCTATCCAATAGCTGTTGATAAGGATTTAACACCAACACTATATAAGTTAGTAAATAATGGTTTTGTTTTCAATAATTATTATCAACCAATATATAATTGTTCCACATCGGATGGGGAATTCATCAATAATCTATCGATCTTACCAGGGGTTGCTACCTGTTCTTTAAAGAAGACGATAGGAGTATCTTTACCATATTCTTTAGGTAATATTATGGATGCTTATGGATATAATACTTATGCCTTCCATGGATGGACTTACTCCTATTATGGAAGAGATAAGACGCATACCAATATGGGTTATGATTATTATGGATATGATACTTATAAGACTGGTTATAAGAATGCTTTAAAAGGTATTAAATATTCATGGCCGACGAGTGATATCGATGTCGTTAATTCGAGTTATGATATCATCGATAAGAGCAAGAACTTTGTGGCTTATTATATGAGCATCTCCGGGCATTTAGCTTATAACTTTACTGGTGGTAATGCAATAGCTTTAAAGAATCGCGATGCCGTTAAAAATATCGATGCTCCAGAAAGCGTTAAAGCTTACATTGCTACCCAAATTGAATTCGATAAATCCATGGAACTTTTAATGCAAAAGTTAGAGAGTGATGGTATCTTAGATGATACAGTTATCGTCATATCAGCCGATCATTATCCATATGGTTTAGATAATAAAGATATTTCTTCTTATGCTGATTGGATGCAAGATGAAAATTTTGACCTTTATAAGAATAATTTAGTAATATATAATAGTGAGTTAGAGACCACGAGTGTTGATCGTTATACTTCGAGTTTAGATTTACTTCCAACACTTCTTAATCTCTTTGGTGTTCAATATGATTCCCGTTTACTTATCGGTAATGATATCTTCTCCGATACGGATGATTTAGTAATCTTCAATAATAAATCATGGATTACTAATAAGGGACGTTATAATTATTTAACGAAGAAGTTTGAGCCATTTAATGGTGAAAAGGTAAGTCAAGAATATATTGATAATATCAATGATATCGTTAAATTAAAATTTCAAATAAGTAAGTTATTAATATCAAAAGATTATTATCGCATTGTTTTAGGAGGGTGATGTTATGGGATTATTTCAAAAGTTCAAAGATAAGTTCTTAAACAAGAAAGAAATCGTTGAAAAAGTCAGTGAAGAAAAGGCTAAAGTAGAAGATTTAAGTGAAGAGGAACAAGATACTATTAAGTATGATAAGGGTCTTGAGAAAACGAGAAAAGAATTCGTATCTGAACTTAATCTTTTAGGTCATCGTTTTACTAAGGTAACCGATGAATATTATGATGAACTAGAAAGTCTTTTAATCAAAGCCGATATTGGTGTTAATACGGTATTTAATTTTATCGATCGTTTAAAGGATCGTGTTAAACATGAAAATATAACGGATACCAATTATCTAACCGAAGTCATCGTTGATGAACTTTTCATGATCTATGTTGAAGGGGAGTCTTTAACCGACAAGATCAAGATGGCTGATGAAGGACCAACCGTTATCTTGATGGTTGGGGTTAATGGTGTTGGTAAGACAACGACCATTGGTAAACTTGCCAATAAATACCATAAGGAAGGCAAAAAGGTCATGCTTATTGCTGGTGATACCTTTAGAGCTGGAGCAGTTCCGCAATTAAAGGAATGGGCGGAAAGGACGGATTCCTTATTCTATGGTAAAGAGAATGCTGATCCAGCGGGAGTTATCTATGATGGCCTTGTAATGGCTAAAGAGGAAAATGCCGATATCGTCTTAATCGATACGGCTGGTCGTCTTCAAAACAAAGTTAATTTAATGAACGAACTAGAAAAGATCAATAAGGTTATTGGTAAACATATTCCTGATGCCCCTCATGAAACCTTGCTGATTATCGATGCTACGACGGGACAAAATGGTATCAGTCAAGCCGAAGCTTTCAAGCAAATCACCAATATTACTGGTATCGTTTTAACGAAACTCGATGGAACGGCCAAGGGTGGTATCGTCTTAGCAATCAAAGAAACCGTTGGTCTACCGGTTAAATTCATCGGACTTGGTGAAGGTGTTGATGATCTTCGTCCATTCGATATCGAAGATTATATCTATGGTTTATTTAAGGATATGATGTAATGGAAGAGCGTATCTATTTAAATAATCTATATGATTATTATAAAAATCTCTTAACACCTAAACAAAGAACCTATTTCGAAGATTATTATTTCGATAATTTAACGATGGAAGAGATTGCTATCAATAATGGTGTTAGTAAAAATGCTATCAGTAAATCGTTGATGGAGATTGAAAAAAAAATAATGGAATATGAAGATATTTTACATCTTTATCATAATCGTTTAGAGATTAGTAATATCTTAGATGAAAAGACCTTCGATAAGATTAGTGATTTGGTATAGAGAAGATGAAAATCTTCTTTTTCCTTGTCTAATTAAGCATGTTCGTTTAAAATAAATGCTTGAGATGATTTTATGAAAGCCATTAGAGAAGCTATGGATAAGGTTTTAGATTATGAAGATATTACCATAATGTTTAATATCTTAATGGATGAATATCATGTCGATGTTCCCTTAATGCGTGATCAAGAAATGAATCACATCATGGCTTTTGATGTTGCTAGGGGCGTAATCCTTATCAATGAAGAAAAATGCACTAATATGTATAAAACCTTATCCGTTAAAGATGCTAACTATGTCATTTTATTTGCTATTCATCATGAGTTAAATCATGTTTTACAATCCTTAAGAGAAGATGAATTAGGTAAGATCTATGAGCATTGTTTTAGCTATACCAATTCCTTAGATCATTCCATATCTGCTAAGTTAAGACAGATCATCTATGAAACCATGCATGACTATTTTCCAAGTGAAATTAATGCTGATATCAAAAGTTATATGGCGATGATTAATTTTCTTAAAGATGTTGATGAAGAAGCCATGAAGAGATATCAAGAACTGCTTATCAATCGTCTTCTAAGGTTATATCAAAATAATGATTTTTTAAACTTCTATAAAGATGTTTTAAATCTACCTTATCCCATACCTTATTCCTTAGAAGAATCACTAATATATGGCTTACCATACGACATTCATCTAAAAAGAGAAACCATTTTAAAACTACTCAAATAATGTAAAGTTTTTCGTTAATAATATATATTATTCGTTATATTAATGTTATAATTACTTTAAGTAAAGGTGATTTTTATGTTAGAAAATTTCTTTCTACTATTAGATGATACGCACATTGGTGACAATGTATGTTCAGAATCAAATGTTTTAAAAGCATTACAAGTTGTAGGTTATATAATATTTATTGCTAAATTTGCTGTTCCATTAATCATTATGGTTGTTGGATCCGTTGATATTGCTAAATCTATTATGGATGGTACACAAGAAGCAGTATCTAAACACGTTAAAGCAATTGCATTACGTTTGGTATTAGGTGTTTTTATCTTCTTTATTCCATCGATTATCAATGTTATTTTAGCAGCTACACCACAATTTGATGATATTAATGGTGAATATACCTCATGTAAGGATTGTATGTTAACACCATTCGAATGTGAAATACCAGATTAAAAAATAAGCATGTTGCAACGCAACATGCTTTTATATTTCTTGAAGTAATTTCTTACGAACTTTATATTGTAAGATAAAACCATTTACAAAAGCGGTAATAATTCCCATTATTGGAACTACCATCTTTAAATGTTCAATATTACTTATATGATTGGTAGAATTAAGAATCATAATGATTATCACAAAGGGGATAACCCCAACTATGAATCCAATAATAAAGTATTTCTTACTTTCTTCCCATATAATTGATTGTCTTTCTCTGCTGTTATTCTTCATACACTACCTCTATTAGGATTATACAATAATTGCAAGTAAAAGTGAATATAATATTAAAAATTATTATCAAATTGCATTAAATTCTAATTAGTAGAGTTGTATCGAACACTTAGTAGGTAAATTGACATTATTATTAGATTTTGTTATATTATCATTAGAAGAACTTGCTGCGGTGCTATTGCCCGTACCTCGTTCTTCTTTTTTGTTCATAAACTTCAAAAATCGTAAGAGTATTATAAAATTACTCCAAAATTACTCCGAAGTATATGGAATGAGAGTAAAAAAACAAAAATAAGCATAATAAAAGGCCCGAATTAACGGACCTTAATTTACTAATGGTGGAGAGTAGGGGATTCGAACCCCTGACCCTCACGGTGCAAGCGTGATGCTCTAGCCAGCTGAGCTAACTCCCCATCAGCAACAAAGTTATTGTAGCATAATGAGAAGGTCATTTCAAGTATTTTTTTCATAAATATCCATAATATTGGTAAAATAAAGCGAAATATGATTATCGACGATAACTTTTTTATTGATGGGATCAATCTTGGTTATCAAACCGGATAATTCGATGATTTGCCCATTGGAAAAATATTTGAAGTTAGCGATAAGCTGACTTTGATAACGATCGATAATCTTTCTTTCAAGATATTCGATTTGTTCTTCGGATAATGTTGGCTTTTTAATCTTTCCTCTTTCCTTAAGAAGTTCCCTAACGGCTTCATTGCTGTTGATAACCGAATTAAAGGGTGCCCACTTAACATCATTACGCATGATGACCACCTATCTTTCCATTGCGTTCTTTAATAGTGGAGTCTTCTAGAAGACTTGAAGCCTTCAGGATGGCATTTTTACCAAATCTTAAAGCAATATCATCGATAGCATTATTCATGTCTTCCTTTTTCTTTAATTCATCATAGCTTTCAAAGAGATTTAGTTGTCTTTGATTATTAGGGCTTAAACGCCCAATTGCTAGTGATACCTTACGAATCGGCATGTGATCCGTATAATAGCGTTGGAACATGAAGATGCAAAGACGATATAATTCTTCAGTATCATTGGTAGCACTATTAAGCTTGATCGAATGATAAAAGCCCCCACCAACTGTATGAGAGTAGGATATACCAAGATATACCTCTTGACATAAAACCTTTTTATTTCTTAGTCTTCGACATAGAACATCGATCATCTCATAGATGATTATTTTTATATTATAATCATAATAATCCTTAAATAATATTTGGGAGTGAGAAAAACTCTTATCCTTTCTTTCGACTTTATGAAGATCTTTAATAATGGTATTATCGATACCATTGGCATGAAGCCATAAGTCTTCACCAATAACACCAAATTTTTTTCTTAAGATATTGATATCTAAAAGGGCAATATCGCCAACCTTGAAGCAACCCAAGTTATTAAGACTTCGCTCGAGGTTACGACCAATACCCCACATCTTCGATAGGGGTTTGATATTCCATAATTTATCCTTAACATCTTGATAGGTCCACATGGCGATATTATCCTTATTATGTTTAGCTTCAATATCCATACTGACCTTAGCAAGTAACATATTAGGTCCAATACCAGCAGTAGCTGTTAAATGCGTCTTCTCATAGATCGTATTTAAAATATCGGTTGCTAATTCATAAGCATTCTTATTATAAAGATGTAAATAATCGGTTACATCTAAGAAGGATTCATCGATCGAATAAACATGAAGGTCTTCAGCCGCTATATAGTCTAAGAAGATATTGATAACTTCCTTACTCTTATTTTGGTAGAGGCGCATTCTTGGAGGAACCTTAATAATATCGATATCCTTAGGTAGATCATATACGCGGCATCTTCCCTTGACACCCATATTTTTTAGATAGGGACTGACAGCTAGAGTTATTGCTCCATTGCGTGTCGGATCACAAACAACAAGCGGTACCTTAAAGCCATCAATTCCTCTTTCTACACATTCTACGGAAGCAAAAAAACTTTTTAAATCAATACAGAGTATACTTCTTTCAATCATAATTCTTCGCCCAATATCAATATAATACATATGTTCGTATTAGTCAAGAGTAATTGATTAATAATTGAACTTTCTAACAATTTATTTTATACTTATATCGTAAGAATATAAAAGAGAGTAGGAATCTTATGAAATGTATGAAATGTGGTAAGAATATACCAGATGTATCAACAACATGTCCTTTTTGTGATCATCCTGTAGGAGTATATGTTAAAGATAAAGACAAGATTACTATACCTGATGAAGATGATGTCCCTCCAATAAAATTCTCTGGTGGTTCCAATAGTGATAATCTAGAATTAAATGCTTATATCGATGAACCTGAAGAGAAGAAGAGTAAAATAGGAATCTTTGTTATTATTGGTTTGGTTATTGTTATCATTATTTTAGTTATTATTATGTTTATGACTTTTTCTAATACTTCTAAGAAAAATGATTATCATAAATTCTTTACGGAACCTCTTAATACTTTATTTAATCATATTACCGAAAACTACACTGGCAATTATGCTATCAGTTCTGGTAAATATACGATTAATGGGCAAATAAATTATGATGCTTTTGTTATAACGGGTAATTATGCTTTCGACACTAAAGATCGGATAGCAACCTTAACTGGTAAAGCTTATTCTAATAACAATAATCCTAATGAAATCGTTGTAGATTATAATGAACTTAATTTTGAATTCTATTTACGTCGTGATGAAGCAACGTTCTCTTCAAATGATATCTTTGATAAAGCTATTATCTTCCCAATCGATGATGAATTTGGCATTCTATCATCTAAGGGTTATGATTTAGAAGCTATCTTAAATGGTTTAAAGGAAGCTTTAACTAAAGGACTTGAAGAATTAGAGATTAAAACTAATGATGATAATATCAATAGTTTTGGAATATCTATCGATGTTAATAAGAGTACGATTACTTTAAATAATGAAGCTCGAAGAACCTTCTATAAAACAATCTATAAAACCTTATTAGATGATTCTAATTTTATCAATGAATATGCCCGTTTAAGAAATATATCAAGTGATGAAATGCAAGAAAAGCTTCAAGAATTATATGATGATGCTGATTATACTTATCCAATTGGTGAAGGAGAAGATACCGTACTTTCCGTATATCATCAAGATGGTAAATTATATCGCATGGAAATGATTATTCATAGTGAAGATTCTAATCAAAATATTGAATTAGATATCGGTAATGATATGTTAGATTTAGAAATCTATCGTGATGGTAAAAATATTGCTTCTTCTTCCTTGGAGTTCAGTAGTGAAGATAATGGTAATACGATTCGTAAGAATTATCGTTTAACATATGATGACGATGATGCTCAAAGAACTTTTGAAATTGAAATCCTTAAAGATAAAGAACCTGAGTTAAAGAAGATGAATTTTGATAATACGATCAATGTTCGTGAATTAACCGAGCAAGATTATGAAACGATTGAAGAAAATTTGGAAGTCTTTATGACGGATACGGAATGGGTAAAACCATTTGGAGCATCTTTTGCTAATCAATGTACTCCAGAATTAAATTGTAATTGTCCAACTAATTCCAAAACATGTAGTTGTTCTTATAATGGTACACTGATAACCTGTAATAAGGAAGATGTAACCAAAAAAGAAGAGGAACCAACGACGGAAAATGTTTCTGATAAGGAATAAATTGAATTTAAACTATTGAAAATCATTTTTAAATAAGTTATATTATAATAGATGAAATACTAGAAAGAAGTTAAGAGGGTAATTATGAAATGTATATCATGTGGAAATGAAATTCCTAATACTTCTACTGCGTGTCCATTTTGTGGCAAAGAAGTAACACCTATTGAGGGTGGAGTAACACCAACATATGCTGAACAACCAGAGCAAGATTTTAGTGTTAATCCATTGGTTACACAAGAGAGTACGCCAATGCCAGCAGCACCAGTAGATGGAGTTCCTGCAACTCCAGAAAGTCCAGTCTTACCACAAGATCAAGGACTACCAGTTGAACCTGTAGCACCAGCTGTACCAGTTGGTAATGAGGTTTCACCAGAGTCAGCTACTATTCCACCAATCCCTGGTAGTGAAGCTGAAACACCTAAGATGCCTGCTGTTGATCCAAACCCACCGGTTGTATCAGCAACTTCAGGAGTTATTACAAATAATGAACCAACACCTCCAGCTCCTCCGGAACTAGATGGTGTTAAAGAATCATCTTCAGCTATTGTGGAAGCTGATAAGAAAAAAGCTAAGAATAAGAAATTAATGAAGATCGTCATCATCGTTTTAGTTCTATTATTAATCATCGGTGGTGGTGCTTTTGGTTATGTTTATTATACCCAAACGCAAACAGCTGCTAAGAGAATCAATACACTTATCGATCAAGTATTGAAGTTTGATGGTAATACTACAGAAGCTTTAAAGACCGCTAGTGGTAAATATAATTTCAGTGGTGAGATAAGCGTTGGTGATCAAGGATTCAGTGGCAGCATGTCAGGTATCTATGCTTATGACTTAGAGAAAAAGATTATTGATTATACCTTAAATCTTGAAAAGTTAAATGTTGCTGGTACAGAATTAATCGATAAAGAAGCTTTGAATGTTGAATTATATTATGCTGATTCAAATATCTATATTTTATTACAAAATTTCTTCGATAAATATATCTATACTGAAGTAACAGGTATGGAAGAATTATTAGATAATATCTCTAAGAATGATATCGATAATTTAACAATTCTTAACGGAATGAAAGCGGCTTTAAAAGCAAGCATTAATTCCTTAGGTAAGAAACAAGCAGTTAAAGATATCGAAATTGGTGATGTTAAAACCAAAGCTAATGTTATTACGATTACTTTAAATAAAGAGATGCTTAAGAACTTTGTAAGTAATTTCTTAAATAATATTGCTAATAATGAAAATTTATTAAAGGAACTTGCTAAACTTGATGAAGAATATACCGCTGATAAGATCAAAGAACAAATCGAAGCTAATATCGATGAAATCAAGAAAAATATCGATGATAGTGATTCTGAATTTAAAGAGAGTATTGAAATCTATACCGCTATGTTTGGTGAAGAATTCTATGGTTTACGTATTACCGACTTAGGAGTAGAAACTCCTGGTAAAGTAGAAGTTTATAAAGTTGATAAAGGATATAAGATAATCCTAAGTGAAGGTAAGAATGAAATCTTAAATCTAACCTATACTTGTGATGCACAAAAGAGTAAGGATAATACCGAAACAACTTATGGTTTAGATGTTATCATGAATAGTGATGGTGAAGTTCTTAAGATTAAAGGTGAATTTAAAGATACAAGAGATGTTAATCCAAAGGTCGAAAGAGTTAATACTAAGGAAAGTGTTAATGTTGAAAATCTTACGGAAGCTGACTTAACTGGCATCCTTGAAAAGATTAGTAACTTTGGTAATTTAGGATTATTGGTTCAAAGCTTACTTACTGAAATGCAACAACCAACTGATACTACGACATCAATTGTTACACCATCAACGGATACCATACCAATGAATTAAAAGCTATTTATAAATAGCTTTTTTTTTATTATAATGGTCTTAGAGGTGACTGGGATGTATGCTGATGTATTGATTCAATATGGTACTAAAGAATTAGATCGAACATTTACTTATCGAATACCCGAAAATCTTCGAGATATTATTGATGTTGGTATGAAGGTATATGTTCCTTTTGCTAGTAATAAGATCAATGGTTTTGTCTTAAAGATTCATGAACATATGGATGAAGTAGATTATGAAATCAAAGACATTATTGATGTTATCAATAAGGATTTTAAATTAAATAAAGAATTATTAGAATTAGGTCATTATATCAAAGAGAAGACTTTATGTACTTTGATAAGTGCTTATCAAACGATGTTACCTAGTTCCCTAAAGGTTAATAATAGTAAAGAGAGTTATAGTTTAATTATTAAATATCTTTCTTTAGCGTGCAATCCCGATGAACTAGATAGTAAAGAATTACAGCTTACGAAAAGACAAAAGGAAATTATTGATATTTTAAAAAAGGGAAGAGTTTTAAAGAAAGATATTAAAAGTCCGGGACCAATTAAAAAATTATTAGAGCTAAACTTAATCAAGGAAGAAAGCGAAATGGTATATCGCTTACATAATGAGGAAAAGAAGGAGAGTGGATATACCTTAACCGAAGATCAGACTCGTGTTTATGAGGAGATTAAGGAGGAATATCATCATGATAAGACCATCTTACTACATGGAGTAACCGGCAGTGGTAAGACCGAGGTTTATATGCGTCTTTGCGAAGATATGATTAAGGAGAATAAATCCGTAATCATGTTGGTACCGGAGATATCCCTAACGACCCAAATCGTTAGAAGATTTTATAATCGTTTTGGTGATGATGTTGCTATCTTTCATTCCAGTTTAAGTGATGGGGAAAAGTATGATGAATATAAAAAGATCATGAATAAGGAGATTCATATCGTCGTCGGTACGCGTTCAGCTATCTTTACTCCCGTAAAGGATTTAGATTTAATCATCATCGATGAGGAACATTCATCAACCTATAAACAAGAAAACAATCCGCGTTATCATGCTTTAGATATGGCAACATTTCGTTCTAAATATCATAAATGTCCCATCCTTTTAGGTTCCGCAACGCCATCATTAGAGAGCATGGCGAGAGCTTTAAAGGGTGTTTATAAATATGTAGAACTTAAGAAGAGAATCGGTACATCAACGATGCCACATATCGAAATTATCGACATGGTTCCCGAATTTAAAAAACGTAATATGATTCTATCCGATACGTTAAAGGAAAAGATTATGCAAACCCTAGAACGTAAAGAACAGGTAATGTTGCTTTTAAATCGTCGAGGGTTTTCGACCATTGTAACATGTCAATGTTGTGGTTTTACCTATAAATGTCCGCATTGTGATATTTCCCTTACTTATCATAAGACAAGCAATAGTTTAAGATGTCATTATTGTGGTTATACGGTTATAAGATCGGATACCTGTCCGGAATGTGGGGAAGAAGGTATTCGTAGTTATGGTTTAGGTACGGAAAAAGTAGAAGAGTTATTGCATGAATTATATCCGTCATATCGTATTCAGAGGATGGATGCCGATACGACGAGTCGCAAAGGGGAGCATGAAAGAATTATCAAGGATATCGAGGATGAAAAGATCGATATCATCATTGGGACCCAAATGATTTCTAAGGGCTTGGACTTCCCTAAGGTCACCTTAGTAGGTATCATTAATGCTGATGAATCCTTAAATATTCCTGACTTCCGTAGTGGGGAGAATACCTTCAATCTCTTAAGTCAAGTAAGTGGGCGTGCTGGTCGCTCTAAATATCCCGGGGAAGTTATTATCCAAACCTTCAATCCCGATAATAAAACCTTATTATACGTTGCTAAAAACGATTATATGAGCAACTATCTCTATGAGATGAATATTCGTAAGCTTCTTAAATATCCCCCTTATTACTATTTGGTAAGTATTAAGGTAACTTCGAAGAATTATGAACTTGCTAGTAAGGAATCCGTTAAGGTTGCTAATTATCTTCGTAACCATATCGATATTTCGAGTATCTGTTTAGGCCCAACTACCGCAGCAATGTTTCGTATCAATAATATCTATCGTTTTCAAATCATCATCAAATATCGTCATGATGATAAGTTAATGAATTGTTTAAAAGATATCGATCAAGAATTTTTAAGCAAAAAGAATGTTAATATCGAAATCGATATCGATCCTTTAAGAATTTAAAATTTGCAATTTTTAGTTAATATGAGTATAATAAATTCCATCAAAAGAAGGGGATTTTAATGAAAAGGTTTGAATTTGTTGATCGTGTTGTTGAAGATGGTATTGAAAAGAACCTTTATATGTCTTTGGAGGATGGTACTTGTTATACCTTCACGGATGAAGAGGTTAATACCATTGAAACAGCTGAAGCTAATATTGCTAGAAGAAGAGCTAAAAGAGAAGAACAAAAAGTTATTAAAGCCCGTCGTAGTAAAAGAAGAAAAAGAATTCTATGTTATCTATTAGCAGCAGTAATGTTATTATCTCTTCATACCTCCTTAAAGGAACCGATTAAAGAAGAAGGGGTATCGATATTTTCCCCGGTTGCTAGCGAAGATACTTCCATCTATCGGGATAAACTAGTGCGTCTTTTAAATAAAGGGGAAGCCGATTATGAAAAGGAAGATTATCGTAATCTTTACTATCTATATTATAATGCATATCTAAGTGGTAATGATGGTCTTTTATTAAGTTCGATGGTGGATATCGATAATGATACCTCCCTTTTGAGTAAAGAGGATTTTTCAGAGTGGCTTACCACGGGTAAGGTAAATATTACCTCCCTAATCGATGGTAGTGTAATTGCTGCTAGTACTGTTAGTGCAGGAAATATGGACATCTTCTTAAACTTCAATGCTTGTTTAAAAAGAGAGGTTGCTAAAGGTCGTCTTACGATGGAAGATTATATGCATTATTTCATGGGCTTTAGAGAAGCTCTAGAGGTTAAAGATACGGATTTAGCAAGAGTATGGGATTACTATGGTAGTAATGGTAATACCATCGATGGTATTATCGATGTTAAATTGTTATGTTATGAGGAACAATTAAAAAAATAGGTCTTGCTAAATTATAGAAATGATATTATAATTATGGACATGAAGCGATGACGGGGTGGAATCCCAGAGCTATATAACAAAGGAGAACAAAGTATGGTGGAACAGCGAGTAATATCGCCCATATATGCTTTGTTCTATTTTTTTGGAGGAATAAAAAATGAGGATATTTGTCGGTTGTTCATCTAATTCTAATGTTCCATTAGAATATCGTGATTTGGCAAGCAATGTAGCAACAAGTCTTGCCCAAAATAATCATAAATTAGTATTTAAAGGTGAAGAAGAAGGAATGAGTGGTAAATGTTTTATGACCTTCAAATATGAAGGTGCTAAAACAAAAGCCATCGTTGAAGCTAAGAAGTTAGATGCCTTAAAAGAGATCGAAGTCGATGCTTATGAAGTAGAAATGAACACCTTTGATCGTACCAAGAAGATCTATGCTTCATCAGAAGTCATCCTTATCCTTCCTGGAGGACTCGGGACCCTAGCAGAGTTATTTTCTTTTCTTGAAGAAAAGAAGAATACTAATGGCGATATGCCGATTATCTTATTTAATTATAATCACTATTATGATCCCTTACTTCTCTTTTTAAAGAGTATCTTTAAACAAGGTTTTATTAGTGAAAGTGAACTAAAAAGAATCGATGTTGTAAGTGATATTAGAAGTCTTGAATTATATTTAAAGAGATTAGAAAAAGAAGAAAATAAGAAAGAAGATGTTAAAGATGAAAAATGATATGGATAATTTAGTTAATTTTTGTAAACAATATGGTTTTATATTTCAAGGTAGTGAGATCTATGGTGGTCTTGCTAATACTTGGGATTACGGTCCTTTAGGATCACGTCTTAAAAATGCCGTTAAGGACTGCTGGCGTAAACGTTTTATTCAAGAGCGTAATAATGCTTATGAGTTGGATGCTGATATCTTAATGCACCCACGTGTTTGGGAAGCATCTGGTCATGTTAGTGGTTTTTCCGATCCCCTTGCTGATTGTAAGGAATGTAAGATGCGTCATCGTGTTGATAACTTGATCAATGATTATTCCCATTCAAGTATCGGTGATAAGATGACAAAAGAAGAGATGATGAACTATATTCGTGAGAATAAGGTTCCATGTCCAAAATGTGGTAAATCTAATTTTACCGATATTAGAGAATTCAATTTGATGTTTGAAACCCAAAGAGGTGTCGTTAATGATGCTAAGAATATCGTTTATCTAAGACCAGAAAATGCTCAAGGTGAATATGTTAATTTCTTAAATGTTCAAAGAACGATGCGTGCTAAATTACCTTTCTCAATTGGTCAAATAGGTAAGGCTTTCCGTAATGAGATTACTCCTGGTAACTTTACCTTCCGTACAATCGAATTTGAACAAATGGAATATCAAACATTCTGCAAGGAAGGTACCGATCAAGAACTTTATGAATACTTTAAAGATTATGGTAAACACTTCTTTATGGATTTAGGTTTACCAGAGGATAAACTTCGTTATCATGATCATGAAAAGTTAGCATTCTATGCTAAAGCTGCTTGTGATATCGAATACTTATTCTCCTTTGGTTGGGGGGAAATCAATGGTACGCATAATCGTACGGATTATGATCTATCAAGACATGAAGAATATTCTAAGGTACCACAAAAGTATTTAGATCCGGAGACCAATGAGAAATTTATTCCTTATATTATCGAATCAACTTATGGACTTGATCGTACGGTACTTGCTCTTCTTAATGAAGCTTATACCGAAGAGAAGATGGATAATGATGATACCCGTGTCATCTTAAAATTAAAACCATTCTTAGCTCCATATAAGGTTGCTGTATTACCTTTAATAAAGAAAAATCATGCTGAAAAAGCCCAAGAGTTAAAGGAAATGTTTGCTAAAGAATTTATGACAACCTATGATGATACAGCTAATATTGGTAAACGTTATCGTCGTCAAGATGCTATTGGTACACCATTCTGTATAACGGTTGATGATGAAACCTTGAATAATGGTATGGTAACTTTAAGAGACCGTGATACGATGGAACAAATAACGCTAAAGATTGAAGAGGTGGCTGATTATGTTAAAGCAAGAATCATTTTCTAAGAAAATTATTAATATAACCCTTATTCTATTGGTTGTTATGTCCTTATGTGGATGTAAGAATGAGACCAAAGAAAGTAGTGAAGAACCATCAACAACGGTGTCTTTACCTACTAGTACAACGACAAGTATAACGACATCGACATCTACGATTAGTAAAACAACTAAGACGACGACTACGACTGAGAAGTGTACACCTAAGAAGTTTGATCATCCATATACCTATGTTTATGAAACCGAAGAGGAATGTAAGAAAAAATATGAAACGAATATCTTTGATGTCATGAATGATGTTAATTCCGAAGTCTTTGCTGGTAATTATCGTAAGATTACTGATGATTGTGGTAAGACTTGGTATGGTGTTTACTTTTATACCTATGATGATAAAAATAGCAAAGAAGTCGAGTGGTATTACTAATTTTAAGGGTATCTTTGATACTCTTTTTTATTGGAAAAGTATTTACTATTAATTAAGAAATATGTTATTATATATATAGTAGTCATACGGAGGTGTTTGCTATGGGATTTAAAAACATTAAGGATGCTTTATTTCCAAAAACGGATGATCCTAATATCGATATAACAGAAGATGATTCATATGAAGGAAATGATGATCGCGTAGAATCACGTTCTAATGGTGGTAGCAAGATGATCCTTGTTGAACCTAGAGCTTATTCAGAAACCCAACAAATAGCGGATCATTTAAAGAGAAGAAATTCCGTTGTTGTAAATTTAAAAAGAGTTACCAATGATCAAGCTAGAAGAATTATTGATTTTTTAAGTGGAACTCTATATGCCATTGGTGGAGAACTACAAAAATTAGGTAATGGTATCTATCTTTGTACACCTAAAAACGTTAATGTTGAAGGTCGTATAAGTGATGAAGAAGCCGAAAAGAAGAATAAATCTAAAATAGAAGACGAAATGGATTTTTAGAAAATTATCTCGTCTTGAGGTGATAATATGAAGAAATTTGAACGTAGTATTAACGGATATAATGTTCGGCAAGTTAATGCTTTCGTTGATGATGTCGTTGATAAAGTCGATGATATGATTACAAAGATGAAGCAAAAGGATTTAGAGATTGAAAGACTTAATAAAGAATTAGAACATTATAAGAATATGGATGCCACTTTGAATAGAGCTGTTCTAATGGCCGAAGAAGCTTCGAATAAATATAAAGAAAATTCACTTAATGAAAGTGATTTAATCGTTAAAGAAGCGAAAAAGAATGCTAATAGAATTATTAATGATGCTCTATTAAAAGCGGAAAAGATTGAAGAAGATGCTAGTCGTCTTCGTCGTAATATTATTACCTATAAGAGAAGAATAAAAGCCTTAATCGATGAACAAGCTGATATCATCGATGATTTAGATAAAGTTGATTTAGATGATTGAATAAAAAGGGAATGATTTAGATGAATGATGAAATAAAAGATCGTGTAAATGTGGAAATGAAGATTAGAACCTATGGAACTATTAAACTGGAATTGGATGCCAAATCAGCACCCCAAACGGTTGAGAACTTTGTTGGATTAGTAAGAAGTCATTTCTATAATAATCTTTCTTTTCATCGTATAATACCTGGATTTATGATCCAAGGTGGCGATCCAACAGGAACGGGTATGGGTGGATCAAGTATTCATATTCATGGCGAATTTAAGGATAATGGTTTTGATAACTATTTGAAGCATACGAGGGGAGCTATTTCCATGGCGCGCTTAGCTGGTGATTATGATTCAGCTTCATCCCAATTCTTTATCGTTCATCAAGATTCACCATTCTTAGATGGTCAATATGCTGTCTTTGGTTATGTAACGGAGGGTATTGAGGTTATCGATAAAATCGTCGCTGCGGCTAAACCTTTGGATGATGATGGAGCAATCGATGCTGCTGAACAACCCGTTATCTTATCGATAGATGTAGTAGAATGAGCAATCATTCTTTTTTTTATAAAAGCATGTTATAATAATAGCGTGGTGAAATATGAAAAAGTATTTTAATCGAATGGTTATAAGCAATATTTTAATGTTTATATCATTGATGATTTTAAGTATCTATATGTTTATTTATTCATCCAAGATCGTTAATGCTTCTTTGTATGGTTTTACCGGGATGCATTATAAACTAATATGGTTAGGTTTCTCTTTATCATGGGTTTTATGGTTTTTAAGTTTGATCAATGCCTTTAAGGGATGGAAGAAAATCATTGCTTATTTAATCATCAATATGACTTGGATTGTTGTTTTTGTTGTGCAAATATGTTATGTAAAACAATTGGGTAAATTTATGTTATTCAATGATCTATTCCTAGCTGGTGAAGGATTACAATATGTTAAGAGTGTTTTACTGCATTTAAATCCGGGAATGGTCGTTATTGCTTTGATTTCTTTTTTAATTATGGTCTTTACGACTTTATATAACAAGAAATATGCGGAAGAGGATAAATATGCTAAAAGTCCTAAAATATATATTATCGTATTACTTATCCTAGGTCTTAGCTTACGTATTGGTAGTATTATCGGTTTAGGAAGTGCTACAAGCCCTAATACGTGGCAAGAAAATTATAATGCTAAGAATATCTATAATAACTTTGTTAATCAAAATGCTAATATGTATCTAACGGGTCTTTATGAGTATGACATTAGAGGTGTTTATAAATATTTTTATAATATTTTAACCTTAGATAAATCTTTACTAAAAAAGGATATCGATCAATATGATACGATCTATGGTTATAAAAATAGTCGAAACGAATATAGTGGGATCTTTAAAGATAAAAATATTATCTATATTATGATGGAGAGTATTGATTCTTGGATTATCGATAAGGATACGATGCCTAATCTATATCGGTTAAAAAAGGAAGGTTTAAATTTTACCAACCGTTATTCACCATTCTTTAATGGGGGACAAACGATTAATTCGGAATTTGCTTTAAATACAGGTCTATATTCGATAAGTGATTTCGATACCATATATGATATCGATGATGTTCATTATCCTTATAGTTTAGCTAATATGTTTAAGAATAAAGGATATAGTGTTAATAGTTTTCATGCTAATAATTCATCATTTTATAATCGTGGAGAATTTCATAAACGTTTAGGTTATGATCATCATTATTCAGCTTATGATATGCAAAAAGCGGGTATCTTAGATAAAGATATTAATTACTATGCTGATTCCAATATGTTAAGTGATGATACGATCTTTAAACTTATGAGTGCTGATAAACCTTTCTTAGCTTTTATTACGACCTATTCAGCGCATTTAGAGTATAGTGAAAGTAATAAGGTCTATGTCAGTGTTGAGCATCCTTTTGCGGATAGTGATATGAATCAAGAGGAACAAATATATCGTACCTTAGCTTATGATACCGATAAAGCTATTGGTATCCTCATGGATAAATTAGAGAAACACAATATCTTAGATGATACGGTATTGGTATTGGTAAGTGATCACTATGTCTATGGTTATTCAGATTCCGATTATGTTGCTTTAAAGAAACAAGTCTTAAATGATCGTCATGAGTTACAAAATACCCCATTTATTATCTGGAGTAAAGATATCGAAAGCAAAGATATCGATACGATACTTGATACGGCTGATATCTTACCAACGATTCTTAATATGGCTGATATCGAATATGATCCAAAGAACTATATGGGTACGGATGTCTTCAGTGCTAATCATGATCACTTTGTTTGGTTTGAAGATGCTTCCTTTATCAAAGATGATGAATGTCTTTTGAGCGATGAAGCTATTCTAACTAAAAGTAATCTAAGTATTAAAAAGAATAAGAATATCTTATTAACCGATTATTATGGTAAGTAGGGATGTGATAATATGCCTTTAAAACAAAGTACGAAAGAGGTTGTATTGTTTTTTAAAAAGAATACTAAATATGATATCGATGATATTACTACGGAAATAACGAAACGTTATCCAGATCTTGGAGTAGCAAATATTTTAAGTTATGAATCAGGTACTGGGATGCCTTTATTTTATCATGGAGGGGATCCTGATATGGTTTTATCAGCTGACTATAGTTCCTTATCTATTATCGTTCATGAAAAGTATTTTGATGCTTTACCCGTTATCGTCTTTGATATGGTTGATATCTTTGCCGAAGTCAATGTTAAATTTGTACGGATGGGTTATGTAAGCAGTTTCTATGAAAAGGAAGAAGATATTGAAAGTATTCGTGATCGCTATCTAAAGACGGATAATATTGGGGATATTCATGAATTTGATATCGGATGGTATAAAAACCTTAAAGCGCATTTTGGTAATATCAATTGTTGGGAGAAATTGATTACTGAAAGAGGTAATATCCGTGATCTCTTATGTCAATATGATTGCAATACACCAATCGATCAAATATTTAACTTTGAAATGAAAAACATCAAAGAATTCTTTAAAGTAGCAGATAACTATGTCTTAGAAAGATATGCTAATCTTAAAGGTGAATGATGAAAAAGTTCTTAGTAAGTTTAATCTTAAGTATTCTATTTGTAATAACGATTATCTTTTCTTTAATATCATTAACGGTTTTAAATGATCGTTATATAACCTTTATCTTTTCTAAAAATGATATCTATAATGATATTGCTAAAGATATTACCAACGATTATGAAGAACATAATATTTCTAAAGACTTTGATAGTGATGAAGTTAAAAATGATCTTGAATGCTATATAAGTAAAAGATATGATAAGAGTAAGTTAAGTTTAAAAAAGAATGATATCTATTATGATCATATTACCTTTATGAAAGAAATCGATATGAAAAAGGTAAGTTATTTTATCTATAGCATAACGTTACTTTTCATCATTATTACCGGAACGATCTTTGTTCATAGTAAGAGATATCATCATCTTGATTTAATCTATTTAATAAGTTCTGTATTGATCTTTATCATCTCGGGTTATATATATGTAATGATCGATTTAAATAATAATATCTTTAATATCGTTTTAAAGACGACCAATCATGTTTTATTAGGAGTAGGGGTATTTATCTTTGAACTCGTCTTCTTAAAGTATAGTAATATTCTTATTCATAAGCATTTAAAAAAGTAACAAATTGTTACTTTTTTTGATGCCAGACATCATTTTCACTGATCTCTTTAAGCTTCTTATTATGTAATAAATAATAATGAAAATGATATTGGAAGATTAAGATATCTTTTTCTTTATCATAATACCAAACGATGACTTCTTTGATATTTAAGTTATAGGGTTCTAATAAAAGACTTAAATAATAATCTAAGGAATCTTCATAACTAATCTTATTCCATAATAGTATATCTTTTTTCTTCATATAATCATCCTTATATACTGATTTTATACTACTCATAAAAATAAATCAACGAATAAGTGAGGTAAAATCTAAAATTATCATGGGACAATAATCATAAGATGGAGTGATTATTGATGGATAATGATGTTAAGGAAATCTATTATTTAATCGGAAAGAATCTTAAAAGGATTCGGAAGATGAAAGGTATGACGCAAGAGGAACTAGCCCTTAAGAGTAATTACTCCTTAGGATTTATTATGAATATTGAAAGTGATAAATATTATCAATCATTCTCTTTAGGTACTTTATGGCGTTTTGCTCGAGTATTGGATGTGGATATCAAAGAATTCTTTAAAGATTAGAGTTCTTTTTTATTGCGATTAAATTCTCGATATAGTTTGCTGATGGCGCGTTTTTCGATGCGAGAGACATAGGAACGAGAAATATTTAGACTCTTAGCAATCTCCTTTTGGGTCATCTTATCATAATCGTTTAAACCATAACGACGCATGATGATTTCCTTTTCTCTTGGGGTTAAGATCTTTAAACCTTCCTTGATATAATCGACATTTTCTTTATTATGTAAGAGTTCTAAAAAGTCGATCTTATCATCTTTGATGACATCGATTAAATTGATCTCATTGCCTTCCTTATCATAACCAATGGAATCGTTTAAAGAGATGGTATTATTATTCTTTTTATTGCTCCGAAAATACATTAAGATTTCGTTTTCAATACAACGAGCAGCATAGGTGGTAAGACGATTATTTTTATCGGGTTTAAAGGAATCGATACCTTTTATTAAACCAATGGTACCGATACTTATAAGATCATCGGTATTGCTATCTAAGTGTTCAAATTTTTTCACGATATGCGCTACTAAACGTAAATTATGTTCGATGAGTTTATTACGAGCATTCTTATCATTGTGAGCAAGTTCTTTTAAGTATTTATCTTCTTCTTCCTTACTTAGGGGTTCGGGGAAGACATTTAAAGAGTAAGAACCATGAAATAACCCTAAAATACTTAAAAGAGTACTTAGTAGATACATTTTAATCACCTAATCAATAATACGTTTAGCTTGTAAATTTATTCGTTAAATTATTGTAAATAACTTGCATATATATTGTTTAAAACTTATAATACTATTAGGTGATATTATGAAGAAGCCTTTTATGATATTTTCGTATATAGCATGTGGATTTCTATTCCTTTTTGCTTTTGGTTTAGAAGTATATGCTGTTTGTCCTTTAGGGCCTGATGTTACTAAAGATTTATATGGAATTTTAAAGATTATTAATATTGTTGCTCCCTTACTTGTTATTGGATTTACGATAGCTGATGCTATTAGAGCATTAACTCAAGGGGATAGTGGACCAGATATGAAGAAGGTAGCGCAAAAGTTTGCTAAGAGATGTGTCTATGCCGTGATTTTGTTCTTCTTACCAATGTTGGTCGATCAAGTCATGCAAATGGCTGATGTATGGGGTGTTAATGGTACTTGTGACTTAGAGCATCCTACAGAAAATCTTAATAGTGATTAAGAAAAAAAGAAGATGGTTCAATTGAACCATTTTTTTTGATATAATTAATGGGGTAAGTAGGTGGATATAATGATCGATAAATTTGTTCCTGATAAATATTTTAAAAGTATCTATGATATCAATTATAAATTACTATTACAGAGTGGTATTAAATGTTTGATATTTGATCTAACCAATACCTTAGAACCAGAATCCGTTCATACACCTTCAAAGAAGGTCAAGGACCTCTTTGAAGATTTAAAAGATATGGGTTTTAGAGTCTTAATCGTTAGTAATACTTTTAAACGTTTTGTAACTCCATTTAAGGAACTATTATGTGTTGATTCAGCATATCTATCTTTTAAACCTTTAAAAAGAAAATATAAAAAGATTATGAAGATTTATAATCTTCAAGATAATGAAATAGCTTGTATTGGCGATCAATTATTCTTTGATATATATGGTGCTAATAGAATGAATTTTACTTCCATTTTGGTTAATCCCATTAGTACTGATGAATTTACAATAACGAAGATCAATCGTAAGATTGAAAATTTGATGATCAATCATCTAACAAAGAAGGATCTATTTAAGAGAGGAAGATATTATGAATAAGATATGTTATGGTTGTGGGGTTAAATTACAATCAGAGGATAAGAATCGTTTGGGTTATATACCTGCTAAAAAGATGGATGATGCTAAATATTGTATGCGTTGTTTTCGTTTGATTAATTATGGTGAAAATAAGGGAAGTCAAACTCCTAAAGATGTTAAAGAGATCGTCGGTAAGATCAATAAGGATTGTCGCTTTGTTATCTTCCTAGTCGATTATTTAAATATCAATAAGGAGACTATTGAAATCTTTAAATCTATCAAAAAGGAGAAGGTCTTAGTTATCAATAAATGTGAATTATTACCTAGTTCCGTAAAAGCCGAAAGAATCAAAGATTATGTTCATAACTATTACAGAATTGAAGATGATATCATTATCAAAGGTGGTAAAGCACATCATGGTGCTAAGACGGTTATCAACTATCTAAACGATAAAGATATCAAAGAAAGTTATATTCTAGGTCTTTCTAATTCTGGTAAATCAACCCTTATCAATGATATTCGTGATATTCTTAAAAGCAATGTCGAAACAATTACGGTTAGCAAGAAAGCTAATACAACGTTAGATTTTATTAGGGTTAATATGAATGATGATTTATTACTTATCGATTCCCCAGGTTTTATTATCGATCATGCTCTTAATTATGATGCTTTTACGAAAAATATTGTTGCTTATTCATTGCAAATGAAGATTTGTGAAACAGCAAGTCTTTTGGATAATAAGTACTTTTTAAAGTTCGATGCTGATACGCCAATTATCTTCTATACGAATGCTGATAGTAAGAAGAATATCAAGAAATATTTTAGAGCTGCTCCGAATTTGGTTCATACGATCGAAATTACGGAAAACAATATGGATGTCGTTCTTCTAGGAATTGGTTTTGTAACTATCAAGAAAAAGTGTGTTATTACGACCAATATACCTTTAGAAAATTTGGAAGTAAGACCAAGTATGTTTGGTGGAAAATATGAGTAGAATTCAGGTAATGAGTGATAATCTCGCCAATAAGATTGCTGCTGGTGAGGTTGTTGAAAGTGTAGCGAGTGTCGTTAAGGAACTCGTGGAAAATAGCATCGATGCAGGTAGTAAAAATATTATCATCAATCTTAGTGATAGTGGCTTACACATGATCGAGGTAATCGATGATGGTATAGGAATGGATAAGGATGATGCCCTTAAGGCTTTTGAACGCCATGCTACCAGTAAACTTTTGAAAGAGGATGACCTCTTCTTTATCAATACCTTAGGTTTCCGTGGTGAAGCCTTACCTTCGATTGCTTCTGTCTCCAAGGTCGATCTTAAGACCTGTATTAAAGGAGGCGAGGGAAGACATATCGTCATCGAAGGGGGACATTTAATAACTGATGAAGTTGGGGATAAAAGAGAGGGTACGAGAATTCAAGTAGCTGATCTTTTCTATAATACCCCAGCACGTTTAAAATACTTAAAGAGTGACGCTACTGAACTAGCTAATGTTACTAGTTATATCGAAAAATTAGCATTATCCCATGCCAATATATCATTTTCTTTGAGCAATAATGATAAAAGAATCGTTTTTACTTCAGGATCTAATGATCTTTTAAAGACCATTCATGAAGTATATGGATATACGGTAAGTTCTAATATGATTGCGATTCATGCTAGTAGTGATGATTATGATATCTCTGGTTATATATGCAAACCAAGTGTTTTAAAGAGCAATCGCAATCATATGACCACCATTGTTAATGGTAGATGTGTTAAAAATGCTTTGGTCAATAAAGCTTTAAATGATGGTTATT
Source organism: uncultured Bacilli bacterium (assembly GCA_947626015.1). GTDB lineage: Bacteria > Bacillota_I > Bacilli_A > RF39 > UBA660 > CAG-582. Next base: position 65,692 of record CANQQK010000001.1, read on the forward strand.
ATACCTTTAAACCCGATATAAAATACCCCGTATGTGTTCTTTTAATCGATACCGATCCGACATTGATCGATGTTAATATTCATCCCACAAAACAAGATATTAAGTTTTCCAAAATCGATTGTTTAACGGATCTCATTACGAAGACAGTTAATAGTGCTTTGAAGAAAGCTTTATTGGTTCCAGAAATAGAGGTCAATAAAACAAATGATTATTATGAAGAAATAAGTATCGATCAAGTTCATGAAGAGGAAGTACCTTATGAGCGTAGTGAACAAGAAAGAATTGATTTTAAGAGAATCGATAATTATGAAAGTGCTAAAGAACAGGTTTTAAAGACCTTAGATAATCATGAAGAAAATGCTTTGATTAAAAAGTTAGAGTTATATCCCGTAGGTATAGTAATGGGAACATACATCATTGCCCAAAATGAAGAAAACATGTATATGATCGATCAACATGCTGCTCAAGAAAGAATCAATTATGAGAAGGTCTTACACGCTTTAAGAGATGATAAGATCTATACAACATCCCTTCTAATACCGATAACGATGGAGTTATCATCTTCGGAATATCAAACTATTAAAGAACATCTATCCATCTTGGAAGATTTAGGTTTTAAGATCGAAGAATTTGGGGTTAATACCTATATCATCAAGGAACATCCGACATGGTTAAGGAAAGGCTTAGAAACCGAAAGTGTAAGGAAGATTTTCGATATTATCATCGAAGGTAAGGATTTATTTGATCGGGTTAAGTTCCAAGATCATATCGCGGCAACGATGGCATGTAAGATGAGTGTTAAAGGTAATGAAGCCATTACCTTAGAACAAGCGGCAAGGCTTTTAGATGATCTTGTCTTATGCGATAATCCTTATAATTGTCCTCATGGAAGACCAACCATTATATCTTTTACCCGTTATGAACTTGAGAAGATGTTTAAAAGGGTCATGAACTAAAAAAATAATAATGTAAAGCACTGTAAAGGAGTCATTGTTACTCCTTTTTTTGTTGCATTTTGGGGTGGATAAGTAGTATATTATGTATAGACAGTGGTAGATTGTGGAAGAAAGTGGGGAGTTTCCGATGTTGATGGGTGAATTTCATCATAATATCGATGAAAAGAATCGTCTAGTCATACCAAGTAAGTTCCGTAGTGAACTTGGCGAGAAGTTCATCGTCACACGTGGGCTAGATAAATGTCTTTTTGTCTTTTCCCTAGTAGAATGGGATCATTTTGCTAGTAGACTTAAGACTTTGCCTTTTACACATCGTGATGCTCGTAATTTCACTAGATTCCTTTTATCTGGCGCTGCTGATTGCGAACTAGACCGTAGTGGTAGAGTTTGTATTACCTCCCCCTTGATCGATTACGCCGGTATAACTAAAGAATGTGTTATTATCGGCGCTAACGATCGCCTTGAAATTTGGGCCAAGGAAGCTTGGGACCAATTTATAAGTGATAATGAAGATCAGTTATCAGATATAGCTGAGAATCTATTTACAACAGGTGATTTTGGTGCATAAAAGTGTTTTATTAGAAGAATGTATTGAAAATTTAAATATTAAACCTGATGGTATTTATGTCGATTGTACATTGGGATATGGTGGACACAGTGAAAAAATATTAAGCTGTCTAACTACTGGTCATCTATATGCCTTTGATCAAGATATGGAAGCTATCAATTATTCTAAGGAACGTTTGAGTAAAATTAATGATCATTTTACTTTAGTTCATTCTAATTTCGTTTATCTTAAAGAAAAACTTTCAGAATTAGGAGTGGAACATGTTGATGGTATTTTATTCGATTTAGGTTTTTCATCCCCACAAATAGATGATGCCGAAAGAGGCTTTTCATTTATGAAAGATGCTAAATTGGATATGCGTATGAATAAAGAACAAACCTTCAGTGCTTATAATGTTGTAAATGAATACAGTGAAAATGACTTAGCAATGGTATTTTTCAAATATGCGGAAGAAAAATATTCCCGTTCGATTGCTAAGAATATTGTTAAATCAAGACCAATCAATTCCACTTTGGAATTAGTTGATATTATAAAAAAAAGCGTTCCTGTGAAGTATGCCTTATCAAGACATCCGGAACGTGTTATCTTTCAAGCTATTAGAATTGAAGTCAATAAGGAATTAGATTATCTCGAAGCGGTATTACCACAAGCTATCGAGATGCTTAAGGTTGGTGGAAGAATTTGTGTCATCACCTTCCATTCCCTAGAGGATCGCATCGTTAAACAAACCTTCAAGCTAAATAGCGAGGTAAGCCCTTTGGTTAAAGGTTTACCGGTCATACCAGATGAATTTAAACCAAAGATTAAATTAATCAATAAAAAACCAATACTACCAACTTCTAAAGAGATGGAAGAAAATAGTCGTAGTAAGAGTGCAAAATTAAGAGTAATAGAGAGGGTATAACTATGAAGAAAACAACAAGTCCTGTAAAAATGAAAAAACGTAAAGGTGAAAAATTCTTGATCACCTTAATCATCTTATTTGGAATCCTAACACCACTAATGATAGTTTATACTTCAGCGACTCTTGCTAGTTCTAATATTGAAGTTGAAAAACTTAAACAACAAATCGAAACCCAAGAGAATATCAATTCTGGTTTATCGATGCAAGTTGACGAATTAGCAAGTCTATCTACTATTCAAAATGTTGCAAAAGAAAATGGTTTAAACTATAATAATGATAATATAGTAGTTATTAAATAGACTTAAGTGAGGTTATGCTAAATGAGATATACGAACAATACGATTAGAATAAATGTCCTTTTCATAATATGTATTGTTCTTTTATTTGGCTTATTTTTTGCCAAATTAGCATATGTATCTTTAAATGATATCGTGGAAGGAACCGATATTGCTGAGTTAGCTAAGAATCGTAGTATTGCTACGAAAACTTTAACTGCTAATCGTGGTAATATCTTAGATTTGGAAGGGGAAGTATTAGCAGAAAATGTTAATTCCTATACATTGATTGCGATCCTTTCGCCAAAAAGAACAACTGATGAAAGATATCCCAAACATGTCGTTGATAAGGAATTAACGGCTAATGAACTATCAAAGATTTTAAAGATCGATAAGGATTATATTCTCGAACTTTTAAATAAAGATGCTTATCAAACCGAATTTGGACCAGCTGGTAAGGGACTTACCGAAAATGTTAAAAGACAAATTGAAGAGTTATCCTTACCAGGAATTGAATTCATGAAAACATCTAAAAGAAATTACCCTAATGGGGACTTTGCATCCTATGTCATTGGTTATGCCAAATTCCAAGAGAATGGGGAACTTATGGGTGAATTAGGTATCGAATCGTTCTGTGATCGTTACTTAAAGGGTAAGGATGGTTCGATTACTTATCAAAAGGATGCTTATGGATACCAAATGGCCGATAAGGAATCATATGTCGTACCAGCTGAAGATGGTTTTGATGTTTATCTTACCTTGGATAGCCATGTTGAACTTTTACTCAATAATGCTATCGATGCCTTTAAGGAATATAATCCTGAGTGGGTAACCTTAACGGTAGCGGATGCCCATACGGGTTCCATCATCGCTAGTTCGACTTATCCATCATTTGATTTAAATAAATTAAATATTACGTATTATACCAATCCCTTAACTTCATATACCTATGAACCAGGAAGTACCATGAAGATATTTTCCTTTATGACGGCGATGGAAGAGGGTAAATATGATGGTAATGCAACCTATCAATCAGGTACCCGTAAGATTGGTGAATATACCATTCAAGACTGGAACAAGTATGGATGGGGTAAGATCAACTATGATACCGGATTTACCTATTCTTCAAATACCGCAGCTGCAGATTTAACCTATGGTGAAAATGGTGTTGGTCGTAAAGCCTTAAGAAACTATTATAATAATTTAGGTTTTGGAAGCCTTACGGGTATTGAACTATCTGGAGAACTTCCGGGTACTGTTGATTTCCAATATGACATTGAGGTTGCTAGTGCATCTTATGGTCAAGGTATTACCGTAACGCCAATTCAAATGATTCAAGCTTTATCCGTTCTTACGAATGATGGTGTCGTTTTAAAACCATATATCATCGATAAGATCGTTGATCCTAATACTGGTAAGACCGTTTATCAAGGTAAACGTACTGAAGTTAGAAAGGTCTATTCCACAGCAACTGTCAATAAGATGATTGAACTTATGGATCGTACCGTTAATTCCAGCGATAAAGCCGTTACAGGTGCTGGATATCATACCGATGCTGTGCGTTTGATTGGTAAAACAGGTACTGCTGATTATATCGGTGAAGATGGTAAATATAATGTTGGAACCTATACCAATATTCGTTCTTTTGCTGGTGTATTCCCAAAAGATGAACCCGAATACATCATCTATGTCGCTGTTAAAGATTTCCATGGCTCTTCTAAACAAATGGGAACAATCGTTAAAAACCTCGTAGAAAGTGTTGCTAAATATCGTAATTTCGATGAAAGACCTAGTGAAGTCGATCCTTCAAAGATTGTAACCATCGATAACTATATTAATAAATCCGTGGAATCTAGTGTTTCCAAGTTAAATAATATAGGTGTATCATCTGTTGTCATTGGTGATGGTAATTATGTCATCAATCAATATCCGAAGAAGAATACTAAGACCAGTCAAAAGGGTAAGGTTTTCCTTTTAAGCAATGGTTCAACTACCAAAATGCCTGATGTTACAGGATGGAGTAGTGCAGAATTTATTGATTTTTGTAATTTGGTTGGTGTAAAATATGAATTAGAAGGATACGGATATATCGAATCGACAAATGTTGCTAAAGATACTCCTCTTACAAAGGATACCATTATTCATGCAACGCTTAAGAATATCGAACCCCTATCTTTAGTTACGGAGGAACCAGAAAATGACGAAGACAAAGACAAACCAAACACCTAAGGATGAAACGAAACCGAAGGTAAAAGATAAAGAAAAGAAAACTAATGCAACCAAAAAGGTTGAGGGAAAAAAAGAAGTAATCAAGGTCGATGAAAAAAAGAAGGTTGCTAAGGAGAAAAAAACGACAAGTAAGTTAAAGGAGTTCTTTAATAAACCAACTCCAATCATTATCGCTTTAGTAATCATCTGTGTCGTACAACTATATTTTTTGATAACCTTTAAATCGATGAATGGTATCTATACGGGTGAACTAGCCAAGGAAGATGTCCAAATCGTAAATGTCCATATGTTTACCAATAACGATATGAACTATTTCTATGCTTCACCAGCAATGTATCTTGGTGAAGATAAACAAGTATATAATTTTGAAATGGGTTATTATGTGGAACTATCTTCCGGAGAGATGAAATCTTTTGCTACGAGATCAAGAAGTTTAAACTCTGCTAGTAGTTTAAAGGAAATCGTTGAAGAGATGAGTGCTTGGAATTTCTTTGAAACCAGTCTTCAAGATTATTTCTTCTCTGAAGAGGTATTAGATAATCTAGATAGCATGCATTTCATCATTAAAGCTAGTACAAAAGCGAATAGTACGGATGCTGATGTTTATATCGATTATCCAATCGAACTTAATCGTATTACTAAATAAAACAAGTAAAGTCTTTACTTGTTTTTTTCATTTATGTTTAATATACTTGCTAATTTTGATATAATATTAATAATAGAGAGAGTAGATAATTATGAAGTATCGAATGAAAATATTATTAATTATTTCTTTATTTTTTCTTTTTCCATTCACGATAAATGCTTTAGAATTATGCGAAATGTCTAAAGAGTATGAAGCGTGGATGGCTTTAAGTGAAGAAGAAAAAGCTAACTCTATCGAACCTCGTTATTGTGAAGATGATTATAAAAAAAGTAAGGTAGCAAGTCAATTATTGGAGATTGATACCTTTGTTGATATTAAAGATAATACTCATGTTATCAATGGTTCCTCCATTGATCAAAGTCGTTATAATTCTTATGATTATAATATTGTAACGCCAGCGCGTAATCAAAAAGGAACGAATTCTTGTTGGGCATTTGCAAGTCTTTCAGCAGTTGAAACTAGTGCGATCATGGATGGACTTCCAGAAACAGCACTATCTGCTAAACATATCGAATATATGGTAACGCGTAATGCTTTTACGGATTACAACAATGAATATGGTTTTGATCGTGAACTCGATGCCGGAGGTAATCCATATTTTGCTGGTTCATATTTCTTTCGTCATGATGGACCAATCTTAGAAACATCAATGCCTTATACCGAACATCATTATATGATGAAGACGACCGATCTTCCTAAGGATAAAGCTTATTTCGATATTGGAAGTTATCGTACGGAATATTATGAAGATGCCGCTTATTGTAATACCAATCAAATCGATACGATTAAGAAGAATGTTATCGAACATGGTTCAGTTGTCGCTTCAATCTATTATGATACGAGTTTCTTAAATAAGAATATCTATTATAACTATAATGATTATAGTGGTATTAAGAATAGTAATCATGCCGTTACCATTGTTGGTTGGGATGATAACATCTCAGCTTCGAATTTTAAGAATGCTACGCATAATGGTGCATGGATTGTTAAGAATTCTTGGGGACCAACTTGGGGTGAGAATGGAACCTTCTATGTATCTTACGATGATATTCGTATCTGTGGAAGTATGACGACTTTCTTCGATGTTCGTAAGAATACTTTTGATAATACCTATTTTGCTGCGGATACTTTAGCAAATGTGTCATTCCCAATGAATGGGGGATACGTTTATAGTAAAGCTAAGTTTACGAAGAAATCTAATAAGGATGAATACTTAGATAAGGTAAGTGTTGAAGTTAATGCTAATAATAACTATGAAGTCTATGTTTCCGTAGGAACGGATGCTGAAGGAAGTTGGCAGCTTGTCGGTAGTGGGGTAGCAACGATCAATAGTGTGGTCTCCCTACGTTTTGCTCCTATCAAGATAACAAGTGATTTCTATGTTATCGTTAAATACACCAAAGGTAATTACCCAGCAATGTGTAAGACCTTATTTACGGATATTCATGATAAGATTAATATCAGTTCGAAGACCAATTATTATGCTATGAATAGCAAGACGGCATGGCATGATATGAGTGAAATCAGTGAAGCTTATGTCGTATCGGGTTGTGAACCAGTAATCTATGCTTATACAACCAATGCGGTAACGGGTTCACCAACCTTTAAAATTGAATCTCTAACAGGTTCAAGAGAAAAGGTTTATAACAATACCGATGGTTATTTCAATATGAAGATTAGTAGTTCTAATATCAATAGCTATGAAGGATTTACTTATAAGATTTTTAATAGTTCTAATAGTGATGTAACAAGTAATTTTACCATTACGGATACGATTGCTAATGGCATTGTTAAAATATATCCTAAAGCAAATGCTCAAGCAGGTACCTACAAGATTAAGGTAACCTATAGCAATCAAACCTTAGAGAGTAGTTTTACATTACATCAATTGATAAGTTCTAGTAAATATAAAATTCAAGGGGATTATATAATCGTCAGTATGGATAAGGAAAAATCTTTAGCAAAGAATACATTCGTTTCGAATATTAATTTTAATTCTAATTCATATAAGGTTTTATCTTCAGCGAAGGAAGATATAACTAGTTCCACTAGTTATATTGGTACTGGTATGCAACTTGCTTTAGAAGGTAAGACGTTTACGATTGTGGTTATTGGTGATGTATCAGGGGATGGTCAAATACTAAGTAATGATACCTTACTCATCAAGAGACATTTAGTATATCTAAATCGTTTGAATGATGCCCAAATATTAGCATCGGATGTCTCGAAAGATGGGGATGTATTAAGTAATGATGCTTTAATAATAGCGCGTTTCCTAGTCGGAGCTAGGTCTAGTTTGTAGGTGATGATATGAAAAAAAGAGATTGGTTAATTATTTGTTTATTATGTTTCTTATGTCTAAGAATGCCGGTCGCTGCTGCAAATTCTTTTGATATATCAGCTCCGAGTAGTGTTAATGTTAATCAAAAATATACTGTTGATATTACATATAATGGTACAGAAGCTGGAGCATTTAATATGGCAGTTACCTTTGTTAATGCTGAATGTAAATATTCTTCAGCTTCAAATGGAGGTACTGTAAACTGTAATGGTGGGGTATGTGATGCGGCTTATTCAGATCCCAATGGTATTAAATCAGGTAGTAAAATATTAAGTTTATCATGTGAAAGTTTTACAGGTTCGCAAGCAACCTTTAAGACAACTCTTACCGGTGATGATGCTTGGGATATTGAAGGAACAACGAGAATCAGTATAACTGGTAAATCAAAAGTTATTACGATCAAAGGAACGACAGCAACGACCAAGACGACAACGACGAAATCAACTGCTCCTAAACGTACGACGACTTCTTCAAAGAAGACGACCAAAAAGACTCCTCAAAGTACAAGTAGTACGAGTACAACCAGCAATACCACTAAGCATGAGAATCCTACTTCATCAAGTTCGAAGACCACAACTAAGCTTGGTGTAGTGCCAACAAGTGATGCTACAACCCTAAAGATCGATCTTACGACTTCGGAAGAAGCAACTTCGAATACCAAGAAAAAACGTAAAATTAAGGAGGAACCATATTCAACCGTTGCTAGTGTTCCTGATGACGTTAAATTAAAGAGTTTAAAGATCGTTGGTTATGATATTGCTTTCAATCCGTGTCGCATCAATTATACGATCGAAGTCGATGAAGATGTCGATGAATTATATGTCATTGCTGAAAAGGAAATGGATAGTACTATCGTTGATAATACTGGAGTAGTCCAAATCGATGGTGTTAAAGAATTTATCATTCATGTATCTAGTACAAATAGTGATGAACAAATCGATTATCATATTAAGGTTAATACTAAAAATCAAGGTAGTATCTCTATTAAAATTATCTTAATTATTATTGGTTGTTTCTTACTTATTCTAATTATATTTAGAGTTTTAAAGGAAATTAAAAAGGTTAAGAAAGAAGATATTATTATCGAAAGCAATAAGATTAATTCTACCGAAAATGCTGCTAATTTAGATGCTTTAGATAAAGATACTAGTCCGATTCTTTTAGAACCAATGATCAGTACTAAAGGCAATGATAATCCTAATAATACTAAAGAAAATGAAGATATGGTACCAGCCCAATATTTCTTAGATAATGGTGGTAATCTATCCGATAGTGATAAGAAAAAAATCGACGAACAAGATGAAAATTGGTTAAATCAAAATGTTCAAACCGATGAAGAAATCAATAGAGCAATCTATGAAGCTAATAGTACGATTACGATTGAAGAAATGTTTGCTAATGATAAAAATGATTAAAGCTATGAATAATAGCTTTTTTTAATTATGACTTATAAAATAAACTTTAACTATTAAAATAATAATATGTTATAATAATTTTATAAGGAAGTATAGGTATGAGTTCGATTATTAAAAATAAAAAAATAATGACTTTTATATATATCGGAATCGTTATTGCTATCTTAATAACGGCATACTTTTTAGCTTTTAGAGAGACGAAACCCAAAGAGGGAGTTATCGTTTTAAATGGTAATGAATACTTTAAATTGCCGTTAAAACAAGAATATAATGATGAAGGTTTTTCCTTTATGGTTGATGATGAAGAGATATCTTTAGATGATTTAGATTATGATATTGAAGATGATATCAATGAAGATGTTTTAGGTCAATATACAGTTACTTATCATGTTAATTTTGAAGATAAAGATTATGATATTAAAAGATATGTTGAAGTAGTAGATAATGTTGCTCCTGATTTGGTTATCAATCAAGAATATGTATCAAAATATTATTGTAAGAAAGAGGATAAGGTTTTATTAGATTATCGTGCTGAAGATAACTATGATGGTATTATTACGGATAAGGTTAAAGAGGAAATATTTGCTGATCATGTAGAATTAAGTGTTGAAGATAGTTCCGGTAATAAGACCACTAAGGATATTCCGATCAAAATGATCAATGATGAGGATGCAGCTATTATTGAACTTAAGGGTAGCGAGATTATTTACTTAGCTGAAGGTAGTAAGTATGTTGAAGAGGGCGCTAGTTTAACGGATGGTTGTGGTAAGAAACAAGATGATTCGTTAGAGATAACGGGAAATGTTGATACGAGTAAGACGGGGGAATATTTGATCAAATATAGTTATACCAGTGCTGCCGGGGTTGTAACGAGCAAGACACGTAAGGTCATCGTTTATGCCAAGCATCAAGGGGATCATAAGACCGAAGAGGGAAAGAGTATCTATCTTACTTTCGACGATGGACCTGGAGCTTATACCGAAGAGATCTTAGACATCTTAAAGAAATATGATGTTAAAGCAACCTTCTTTGTTACCAATCAATTTAAGAAATATGTTCCCCTTATCAAAAGAGAATATGAAGAAGGACATGCTATTGGTGTTCATACCTTAACCCATAAATGGAACGTCTATCGTAGTGTCGAAACCTATCTTAAAGATTTTAATGATATGAATCAAATCATCTATAATTATACTGGACAAAGAACCAAGATCTTCCGTTTTCCTGGAGGAAGCAGTAATACGGTAAGTAAAAATTATTCTTTGGGTGTTGTCAGTGCCATTGCTAGTAGGATGACCGAAGATGGTTATGTCTATTTCGATTGGAATGTTGATTCCGAAGATGCTGCTATGGCCAGTACGAGTAAGATTACCCAAAATGTTATTAAGGGTATCGATAGTAAAAAGGTTCCAGTCATTTTAATGCATGATATTCATAAGAATACCTTAGCGGCTTTAGAGACCATTATTAAATATGCACTAGACAATGGTTATACGTTTAAAACATTGTCAACTGATTCACAAACATGTCATCATACTATCAACAATTAATTGCTTTTACGTAAACTTTATTCTATAATGAAATTGTAAGTATGAGGTAGTTAATATGGCAAAGAAAGAAAAAGACATGGTTCTAGATAAGAAGACTAGAGAACAATTTAAACAAGATATCATGGAAGAAATTAATACTAAGTATAAAAGTGATATCTGTAATGCCATCGTTGATGATGTCAAAGAATCCTTCGATCATGATTATAAGGAGGATCTAAAGAAACAAATATCTGATGAACTAATCGTTGATATTAAAAAAGATATTGCTAAAGAACAAAAGAAAGTATCACGTTCTAAGAGCTTTAAAATATTTAGATTATATATCTATCTATTAATCTTAATTGTAGCAGCTTGTTATATGATCTATTGCCTTTATAAATCCGATAATATGGATATCTTAAAGACTAGGGGTGAGACCACAACAACGAGTGCTCCCCAAACAACCAAAAAATTGGTCAAGGATTTCAATTGGTATTATAAGGAATATGGACATCTATTAAATAATCTTATCATTACCGATTATAATCTAGTAAATGGTAATATGGTTATTTCTTCTTTGGGAAGTGAAGCACGTTTAGCTTTAGCTTATAAGAATGTTGATAAGAAAGATATCTTAGTTGATGGTATCATCAATAGCGTTAGTGAAGATGTTCTAAAGGAAGCTTATCGAAATCTTTTTGGAAGTGAAGAAGGTTATGTAGCAACCAACTTCAATGTTGATAATCTAAGTTATGCTTATTCAACAAATAATAAAGCATTCATTGCTATTTACCGTGATGTAACTGAAACCACACCAATTACGAATAAGATTACGGATATCAAAGAAGAAAATGGGATGATCGTTATTACTTCCATCGTTGGGGTTATTAAGGATAATAAAGTATATAATATCAATAACTTAAATGAAGCTGTTGGTGATAATGCCGATCTTAATACTTATAAGGATGTTTTAACAACGGTTGAATATCGTTTTAAAAATATTAATGATAACTATTATATCGATAGTATTGTAAAAAGATAATTGATTATATTCAATTATTTTTTTATAATTAATTTAGGTGAATAGAATGAAGAAATATGGTAAGAATATCGATTATGTCTTGATCATTGTTATCGTGTTGAGCGTCGTTATTTTAGTTGCAGGGATATTCGGTATTGATTACTTTTTAAATCGACCAGGAAACCTTGATGGTGAAGATGAGAACGTAACTCCTACGGAACCTGTGTTTGTTGATGAGATTAATCTCTTAGATGAAGAGGGAGATTTCCGTAAATATTATATTAGCATTCAAGATAGTAGTTATTCCGCTAATGTCTTAGATGTCAATATCGATATCAATGAGGATTCCATCATTATCGATGGGATTGAAGCTATCAGCGGGGCTTATCCGACCAAATATCTAAGTTTCTATGGTGATATTATGATTCTTCCATATATCTATAGTGATTACTGGTATGGGGGATTGATAAGTTATAACATTAAAGATCAAACCATCGATGTCATCGATCATATCGGTAAACAATACATTCTTAATACCATGGATGCTTTTACGAGCAGTAGTGAAGGTATTATGTTAAATAGTAGTATCGTTAATGGTAACGATATCTATGTCGAAGATGGAATCAAGGATGTTTGTAGTGTCAATAAATCTAAGAAGACCAAGGTCCAAAAGAATGTCTTTGTCAAATATGATCAAAAGAAGAAAAATTTTGATTTTGATGATTTCGATGAGATATCATCAATCAGTTTGGAAAGCTATAAGACCGTAAATGAACTATGTTAAAAACTCGATTATCTAATCGAGTTCTTTTAATTATAAGCATTAAAAAAACCCTTATCTAGGGCTTAGTACCTTCATTGGTGACCCGTACGGGATTTGAACCCATGAATGCATGCGTGAAAGGCATGTGTGTTCAACCACTTCACCAACGGGCCATAAAACAAAATGGTGGGCCTGAATGGACTTGAACCATCGACCTCACGCTTATCAGGCGTGCGCTCTAACCAGCTGAGCTACAAGCCCATTTCGTTTCAGTACTTTTTCATTTTACCAAAAAGACTATCAATAATCAAGAACTTTTTATGCTTTTTAAAGAAAAATTACTCCCAAATTACTCCGAAGTATATGAACTAAGAGTAAAAAACGATAAAAATAGTAAAAAATGATAAGAAAAAAGCCCTTTTTCAAGAGCTTTTACTATCTAAATGGTGTCCCCTTAGGGATTCGAACCCTAGACCCACTGATTAAGAGTCAGTTGCTCTACCAACTGAGCTAAGGAGACATCTCATAAATACCTATTCATTATATCATAATTTTTTAAAAAATCTAGTCTAAAATGTAAAAAAGTCGTTTTAATAGCTAATTTACTTATTTTAGATACCATGATACAATTATTGTATGGTGAAAAATATGAAGAATTGTTTCATAATTATTAATTATAACGATTATCAATCTACAAAGCATTTAGTCGATAATATTATTGATTATGAATGTCTTGATCTAATATTAATCGTTGATAATGATTCTAAAATTTCTGAAAAAGAATTATTGAAAACTATTCGTAATAAAAAGGTGGAAAAGATCTTTAATGAGATGAATATGGGATATTCCACAGCTATCAATATTGGAACGCGTTATCTAACGGAAAAATATGGTAAATGTAATTTTATTATCAGTAATTCTGATATTGTTATCTTATCAGAACAAGATATTCAGCATATGATCGATACCTTAAATGATAAAAGAATAGGTTTAGTAGGTCCCCAATTGTTGGAATTAGGTCATATTTCTCGTGGTTATAAAAATATTAAACCTTATATGGATGTTTTATTAAATACACCGATAATAAGAAATTTTATTGGTGAGAGCACTTATCTATATGATGAAGAACATTATAATAATAAAATTTCTTATGTTGATGTTTTAAGTAGTTCTTTCTTTTTAATATCATCTGATACGATGCAAAAGATTAATTATATGGATGAAAGTGTCTTCTTATATTATGAGGATTATATCCTAGCTAAGAAGGTTAAGAATTTAGGATTAGAAGTAGCTATCTATAATGATGCTAAGGTTAAACATCTATATTCCGTAAGTGTTGATAAATCGATTGCGGAAGTCAATAAATATAAGTTATTAAAGGAAAGTCAATATTATTATCATACGATCTATAATGATGCTAATAGTTTTGAAAAGGGATTAATGAAATTTATGAGACGATTAGGGGTTATCAGGAGAATGATCTTTAGAAAGTAGGTCGTAATCGATGAAGAAGATGCATATCTATGTGGAAATGCTAGGGGATAGTGATGCAGATAAGCAAGTTATTCTTCTAGCTAATTCACTTTCGAGTTATTTTGATATTACCATCATATCTTTTAGCAATATCGCTTGTGATATGGTTATCAATAAAAAGATTAAACAATTAGAGTTAAATATAAAAAATAAAACCTATTTAGATAATATTCGTTTAAGAAATAGTATTAGTAAGTTAGAAAAGGATAATGGTGTCGATATCGTTATTGTGTGTTCCTTAAAAGGTGTCAGAGTTCTTGGTTCTATCTTCAGTGATAGCACGAAGATTTATTGGCGCTTAGATGATGCAGAGAATAGTGAAGTAATGCAAAAATACTTGAATCATTTTCAAAAGATTGTCTTTTTAAGTGAAACCGAAAAAGAAAAATTTAAGAGTACTAATATTGAAAGTGTCGTTATTCCACCAAGTATTACGAGCATTCCTTTGGATTTTGAGTATACATATAATAAGAATATTATCTATATGGGTTCTTTGGATAACGAACTTAATTTTAAAAGATTAATCGATATCATGTTAATTCTAAAGCGGGAAGATGAAGATATCAAACTAAGTATTATTGGTGATAGTCAATATCGTTTAGAGATGATGAATTATTGTAAACATCATAATCTACAAAATAATATTATCTTTTATGGTAATTTAGATAATGATGAAATCGATTATGAATTAAAGAGGGTTTCATTAATCTTAAACTTCGATAATAATATTCGCAATAGTATACGTCTTATCGAAGCCATGAATTATGGTATTCCGGTAATATCACAATATAGTGAAGCATTAAAAAATATCATTGAAAATGATATTAATGGTTATCTAGTAAATGGTGCACCTGATGATTATGTGGATAAGATATTGAGTATTTATTCATCATCAGAAGCCCTTGATAATATGCGTCAATGTGCCAGAGAGACGAGTTTATTTTATGAAATCAATTCCATCAAAGGCGAATGGTTAAAGATCTTATAGAGTTATTGATCATACTTGGTATAATCACTTAACTCTTTTTTTAATCTTTCTTCTTCTTTTCTTTTAGCTTTATCCAATTTAGAATATTTTACAGAACGATTAGCGGGAACGATATATTCCTTTTGCATCTTCGTTGTTTCATAACTCGATAGATGTAAAATTGTATTATTTTCTTTGGGTATTTCCTTTGTTTGATACGTTTTATTTTTCATAATTTCACCATCTTTATTTTAACACATAAAGATGATTGTTAATATAAAATTATGAAGTTGGAATATTTACTTTTGTTAAAATATATGGTAGTCTTATTGTGAATAGAATAGGTGGTGGGTGTATGATATGTCCAGCTTGTAAAAACGAAATTGCTGATGGCAGTATAATTTGTCCGATATGCAATACCCAATTTGCTTTCAATGCGCCTGGAATAGTACAAAATACCCCTATAGTAAACAATAACCCTTTAAATAATAATGTTAATGTTCAAAATAATACTTCGGCTTATTCACCAAATGAGAATGTTATGCCGACAGAGGTATCACATTTTAATGAGGAGGAGATTGATCCTTCAGCTAATGCTATGAAATATGTTCAACCTCAAGATACTTCCAATGAGGAATATATGCATATTCATGGTCGACAAATAGATCTTAATGAACCATATAATCCCAATGCTGTTAGTGCATCTCCCCTAAGACCAGAAGCACCAATAAGTAGTAATAATATGGCTCAAGAACCAATAATACCACAAGTAAGTCCCAATATTGTTAATACAAATGTTAATGTGCAACCGACCCCAACAGTGGTGCCAGTATCGCCGGTGGTTAATCCGGTTAATCAAGGAAGTCAAGTAGTATCACCAATCAATACACCAGCACCTAATGTTATCATGATTAATAATCAAGAGGAAAAGAAAAAGATTAAGAAAGAGGATATCTTCTTTGGTGCAGTTAGTGTTATTGGTCTTATCCTTTTCATTATCATAGCTGTTTCCTTACTAACAGGTAATAAAAATAATGGTGGTGGTAGTAATGCGGTGGCTCATAAAGGCAATGTCTATGATCAAACAATCATCCAAACGGATAATGTTGGTAATCGTTCAACATTTAATTATCCCATGTATGTAGGTGATACAACATTAGCTTCAATCTTTGATACTTTGAATCAACAATACGTTGATGTCGATGTTAAAGGTATTAGATTTATCGAAGGAACAGAAGCTGAAGAACTTGCTAAGAATTATGCAAAGGAACCTTTAATCGAAGGCTTTACTTGGTATGCATTTGAGTATCAAGTTAAGTTTAATGATTTAAAAACTTTAACAGGAACAGGTATTTCACCAGTATTAAATTCTAAAGTATATCTATGGAGTGGTTGTGATTTCGTTACCTATAATGAAAAGAATTATTCATTGAATAGTTATACGGCTTATAGTGGGGGACCAATTGCTAATACCCAAAGTGCTACGATTAAGGTCGTTTATCAAATGCCAGCTTCTGAAGAAGAGTATTCTATATGCTTTGGATATTTGGAAAAAACCATGGGATGTTTTGCTAAGAAAAAAATGTAATTTTTAATAAAGATATAAGGCTTTACAACTTATATCTTTTTTTGTCTAAAATGTAGAAAACAATAGAAAAAAAGACCAATTATATATTTACTAAAATAATGATTTATGTTAATATGAATAATAGAATAGGAGTGTGCTGAATGAATAAAAAGTTCAACAAAAAAGGTTTTACATTGGTTGAGTTATTGGTTACGATAGTATTACTTGGCGTTGTTGCAACGATAATAATCTATAATATGACTAGTGTATCTAATCAGTCAAAAGAATCTGATTATAAGAAATTCGTAGCGGAAATTATATCAGCAGCATCAGTATATGCTGATAATAATCCGGAAGTCTTTAATGACCTTTATGTAAATAAAGCATATTTATATATAACGATTAAAGACTTAGTAACTAATGGATTATATGATGCTGATACAATTAATCCATATACTGAAGAAAAGGTTGGTTTTGATGAAATAATTAAAGCTAACTTGGATAGTTCTAGTGGACAAATTACATTTACCTATCCATTGACTAGTAAAGAAGAAGAAACTTTCTTAGTTGCTATGTCTGATTACATTGCTTGGGGGGAACCATACACCAATGATGATTGTATGTATGGAGCAGGTACTTATCAACTTGCATTATCTACAGAAGCTGGTGATCTTATCGATTTAACCGATCCTGAACAAGTTGAAAAATACCATATAACATGTTCATTACCAGATGATTTCGATAGTCGTAAGGAAGGAACATATAAGATTACATACTCTTGGTTAACAGAGAGTGGAACTAAGAAGGAAGCTCAAAGAGAATTAAGAGTTATGCCACAAGTTGTACCAACATTTAAAACCAACTATGATTATACATTTGATACATGGTACACACCTAAATATAATGAAACAACAAAAGAGTGGGAAACTTTAAAATATACACCATATATTGAACAAGCTAGTGAAGAAACCACTTTTACAATTACAAAGAAGAGATTGCTTCCAACTGCTGGTGAAGTGGAATCTGTAACCGATGGTGAAAGTAAAGATTTCAATATGGATTATCCAGTAGATGATGGCTCTAAGGAATATACGATCTCAGCTGTTATCTATGGACATCATAAGAAGGATTATAGTTATAAAGCTAGTAATACTGTTGTTATGAGTTCCAAATTGATTATTCCTGCTTCATTCGTAAGTGGTGGATCTAGTAAGTGGACTACTGATAAGACATTCACGATAAGAACACCTTATTCACCTGTTGGTGTTGATAAATATGAATATCGTTTATTAGCTGATTCTGATAGTGTTAATGATAGTTCAGCTGTTAATAATGCTAATACCTTTACGAAGTCTGTTGATGTTGAAACAACTTCTAAAAATGTATCTTTAAGTGGTGCTGCTTGTACAAATAGTGCTATAACCTATACAGCAGTTGCCTTCAGAGCTATCAATGAAGATGGTTATGTTGGTGATTGGGTAAAGATAACACCAGCCAATATTACAAATCAAATGAACCTATTGATGCAAACTGAATGTGCTAATTGTGCATCTGATGGTACTTGTACTTCTACGGGAACTGGTTCATGTATGTATAATAATAAAGCTAAGTACTTAGAATATGGTGGTAAGAAATTTGATATCATGGAAAAATTCTCTGATGGTTCTATGATCGTTGCATATGATTCTACGTATGGTGACGTTTCACCGATGTCATTGTTCCATGGTACAAAATCTATTCATACCTGTGATGGTATTTATACTGGTAACTATACAGCAACAGTCGTATCCCTTCAAACGATTATTAATGCTGGTCAAGGATTCTTGAATACTTTACCATCTAATTATTATAACTATTTGAGCTATTATACATGGCCAGCTGGATATAGTGCTTATGTTGGTAATATCGATAATGGTATGTTTAGTAAATATAATGGTATCTTAAGTGGTGGAAAATACTGGACAACTTCTAGTACCACTGAAACATTTGTCGTTGTATCCCATGCTGGATCTGTAGGTACGGCAGATAATTCATACCTATACTATGTTGATGGATCATCAACTACTCGTGGATATGCTGGTTTAACTTTACCAATTAAACCTATCTTAAAGATGAGAGCTGTTTATGCTTGTAGTGGAGATGGAAGTTATAACACTCCATATGTTATTGCATCTTAGGAGGCACATATGAAAAAGAATAATAGTGGTTTAAATAAAAAACAAAAACTATATGCAATGATTGCTGCTTTAGCGGCAATCGTTGCTATCGTTGTAATGATAACCTTATTTATTAAGACCAAAGAAGATGATACCGATATTGAGGTTAATGAGAACTTTGAATTCTTAGTAGAAAAGGAAAGTTCATTACTAGAAAACTATAGTATTAATGCTACTCAACAAGGACTTCAAGATGATTTTATGGCTAAATACGAAAAGGGAAACTATGATATTAGTAATCCTTTAGTTGTCGTAAATCCCTTTAATGCTAGTCCCCAAACAGCATTGATTCTATTCAAAACTAGTAAATCAGAAAAAGTAACTATGACTTTAAAGGGTAAACATAATGATGATTGGACAAGAACCTTTGAAGCTAGTAAAGATCATTACATTCCTGTATTTGGTCTATATGGTAATTATACCAATCAAGTTGTTTTAAAAACCGAATCTGGAAAACAAGCAACAATTGAAATCAAGATTGAAGATTCCGTTGACCCTAATGCTAAGGTTGATGTAACGGCTAATAACTTAGGTAACCAAAATGGTCAAGTATATTTTGCTACTTCATCATTGGGAGTTGGTTCCCTTGCATATGATAATTATGGTGAAGTACGTTGGTATTCTTCAATGGGTTATACTAAAGGTATGACTTTACTTCAAAATGGTAATTTGCTTTTATCTAATGTAAATATTGGACCAGATGTTACTTCAACAAGTGGTGTTGTTGAAATTGACTTGTTTGGTCGTGTTGTTAATGAATATGAGATCGAAGGTGGATACCATCACGATGCTTATGAATTAGAATCAGGTAACTTACTAATTCTAACGACCAAGATGGGAACGGAATCATTCGCTGATGATGTCATAGAACTTGATCGTGAAAGTGGTCAAGTTGTTAAAGAATGGAATTTACGTGACATTGTCACAAAAGTTGATCCTAACTTCCTAACAGAAAACGATATTGCATGGGGATGGTTAAACTCAGTTACCTTTGATAAATCTAAAAATGCTATAATCTTATCCGTAAGAAATCAAAATTCTGTGGTTTCTATCGATTACAATAGTGGTGAAATCAATTGGATTTTGGGAGATAAGAAATATTGGACAAATAAGTTCGATAAGTATCTAATTAAAGGTACTGGTTCTGACTTTATTTATCCAAGTGGCCAACACTCTGTTAACATTACAAGTGACGGTAAATTATCGATATTCAATAATGGCTATAATGCTAATAATGAGGTTCCAACACCTTGTAATAAGTTCACTAATAATGCTTCATATGCTATGGTTTATAATCTAAATCTTGATAATATGACAGCAAGTGTTGATTATAAGTTTGGTGGTAAAGAATATTTCTCATATGCTTTATCAAGTTATACTTATACATCTAATAATCATAAGATTTTCAATTCTGGATGGCATTTTACTGATAAGGTAGAATATGATAATCCATTATGTGATCAATTTACTAATGATCAATATGATTCTTATATTATTGAATTTGATGAAAACAATAATATTGTCTTAAATATGCATATCGATGAATCTAAATTTGAGGTTTTAAAATCTGATATTTATAATTTAGCTGAGAATAGTGTTAAACCAAAAAAATCTGGTGATGTTAAGAATTATACATTCCCTAAAGGAAGATATCTTTCAACATTCCCTGTTGATGTTCCTGAGGAATTAACGGAAGAAGAAGCATTACAATTTGAACAAAATGATCCATTGCTAATTTCTTATATCATTCATGATAATCGTTTTAGACTTTCAGGTGCTGTTCCTACTGAGATGGATATGAAGATAATCTTTATATCACCATCTGGTAAAGCTTATAGATATACTTTAAAAGAGAAAGGTCAAGAAATAAAACAATTTATTATTCTTGATAAATTACCTAAAGGTAGATACTATGTATATGCTAGTATGAATGATTTCGTATATAATACGACACAATATATTGAGATGAAATAGAGCTTATATAAGCTCTATTTTTATTGTTTAAGTATAATTTACTATGATATAATTTATATGATAGGGTGATAAATATGAAATGCTTTTTGATGATGTTGATAAGCTTGATGACAATATTTTATATGAAGGTCGATGCTGCTGATTTAAATATTAGTTATCAGATGAATGGCGATAAATATGAATTAATATTCAAAGAAGATGATAAAGTAATAAACTATGATGATGCTAATAAGAACTATCATCTAGGAGATTATTTTGTTTATTCTATTGAAGGTATGGATCATTATTTCTATAAGGGATCAGAGATATCTTTTGAAGAATATAATTCTGGTAAGAAGATCGAAGAAAAGAAAGCTATCTGCAATAATGAAGATATCTATTGTATCGATATCGCTAATCGTGAAGAATTAGAAAGTAAAGTAGATGAAATCTTTACTTCTGGTAAGATTGGGGAATATCATCTTCTTTATAGTAGTGATAAGATCGATATGGCGGATTATTTAAAGACTTTTAGAGATAAATATATGTCCCCATTAAATAAGAATTATTATAAATATGGGGAATATGGGTTAAGACAACCGCTTAAGTTGGAACCATATTATGATGAAAATGAACTTATCATCAATAATATGACGATTAAAACCAATGCTGAAGAAGAGAGCAAGGTTGATAAATTTTTAGAAGAGTTCTTAAAGGAATTTGAAAACAAAAGCGATTATGAAAAGGTTTTAGGAGTCTATTCCTATATCAGTAAAACTGCTAAATACGTTACTGATGATGGTTATACTAAGTTTATCGATGGTAAGTTAAGCCCTTATGATGTCTTGCTTACTCACGAAACGGTTTGTATCGGTTCTTCGACAACGTTTCAATTTCTAATGGAAAAGTTAGGTGTTGAGTCTTATATCATCGACCATGTTGAAGATCGTAGTGATAATGTTTATTCGACATCACATTCATATAATGTCGTAAAGCTTGATGATAGTTGGTATATCGTAGATATCAATGCTCCAAGTAGTAAGAGTTCGATGCTTATCGGGAATGATGGTAGTTATGATTTAGAAGATTTTCGTTATTTAGGTATAACGGTATCTAGTAAGTCATATAATGAATTACATCCTGATGCTATTAAAGAGTATGATATGGATTATGATAAGTATGTAGCTTTAGCCGATAGTCTTGTAGATAAGAGTAGTAAAGAGGATAACAAAGAGGAAAAAGAGGATAATAATAAGGAATCTAAGAAGAATATCTATCTTAGTTATATATATGTCTTAGGAATATTACTTGTTATTGCGGTTATAATTATTCATTTTACGAGAAAGGATTAGATTTTATGTGGGGAAGATGGAAAGATGCTACTAAGGTTAAGGATTGTTTAGGAACAACCAATATTATGATCGATTTAAAACCTCGTCGTTCCATGGGTGAGGTTTATATGAATTCCAAGGTTGATGTGACGGAATTCGTTAAATATATCGATAAGTTGAAGGAGAGAAATCCCGATCTTACGTATTTTCATGGGATGGCCTTTATCATGGCTAAGGTCTTATATGAATCGTTTTATAGCTAATAGATGTCTTTATGAGCATAATGATGTTAGTCTTTCCTTTGTTGCAAAAGCTGAGTTTAAGGATGAAGCAGTTGAATATCTAACGGTTCTTAAAATAAATCCTGATGATACCTTAGATGATATCGCACTTTCCATCAAAAGCAAGGTGGAACGCATCCGTAGTCATAAGCATGATGGCGGTGCTAATAATTTTATCGATAAGATTGGCTTATCGCCTAAGCTATTTAGGATGTCCTTTATGGGTATTGTCAAGTTCCTTGATCGCCATGGCATGCTTCCGAAATCGGTTACCGATGGTAATATCTATTATTCATCCGCTATTCTTTCTAATCTAGGAACCTTTAAAGTTGGGAGAATATATCATAATTTAGCTGACTTTGGAACCGCATCATCCCTAATAACCTTCGGAGAGATTAGGGAAGAGAAGGGACGCAAATATATGGAAATTGGTTCGACGATCGACGAAAGAATCGCTGATGGTTTCTATTTCTGTGTTACCCAAGAGTTAGTCGAATATCTTTTCGAAAACCCCGAAGAATTGAATGGTAAGGTTAGTACCAAAGTTCATGTAAAATAAACCTAGTGTCAATCTAATTGTTAAGTAAAAAATAATTTTAAAAAATATAAAAGAACATAAAATGCCGAAAAATAGGGAGAAAATAAAACTCTCTTTTTTTATGATTTAAGAAAATTTAAAAAAAAGTTAAATTGTTGCACTTGCAACATTGTACCAAAAATGATTTTGATATAATTTGGTTATAGTAGGTGGAGGTAATATACTATGAAAATAATTAAACGTGATGGAAAATTCGTTGATTATGAGCCGGAAAAGATTCAAAATGCAATCATGAAGGCGAATAAGGAGGTTGAGGAAGATGAAAGAGTTAGTGATATTCAAATAAAGAATATCATCAAGTATATCGAGGGTTTAGGAAAGAAGAGAATGCTTGTTGAAGATATCCAAGATATTATCGAAAAAAGACTTATGGCTCTTGGAAAATATGAACTAGCTAAAAAGTATATAACTTATCGATATACAAGAGAATTAGTAAGAAAGAGCAATACAACTGACCGTACCATTAAGGAACTTATTGATGGTGAATCTGAGTATTGGAATACGGAAAATTCTAATAAAAATGCTAAAATTGTTACCGTTCAAAGGGATTATTTGGCAGGTATTACAAGTACCGATATTACGAGAAGATTTTTACTTCCTCAAGATATCGTAAGTGCACATGATAGTGGTATTATCCATTTCCATGATGCTGATTACTTTGCACAAAATGCCTTACACAATTGTGATTTAATAAATCTTGATGATATGTTACAAAATGGAACGAATATCAATGGGGTTATGATTGAAAAACCACATCGTTTCTTAACAGCAATGACGATTGCTACCCAACTAATTACTGCCGTATCTTCAAGCCAATATGGTGGATGTACGATTTCCTTAACACATCTAGCACCATTTGTTAGAGATAGTTATAATATCTATGTTAAAAAATATCAACAAAGAAAATGTAGTAAAGAGGATGTTGAAAAGTTTGCTAAAGAGGATCTAAAGAAAGAGATCATCGATGGTGTTCAAACATTCCAATATCAAATCAATTCGATGACAACGACTAATGGTCAAGCACCATTCTTAAGTGTTAATATGTATTTAGGTGAAACCGAAGAATATAAAGAAGAACTTGCTATGATCATCGAAGAGGTTTTAAATCAAAGAATCGAAGGTATGAAGAACGAAAAGGGTGTTTATATTACCCCAGCATTCCCAAAACTTCTATATGTTCTTGAAGAAGATAATATCCACGAAAATAGTAAATATTATTATTTAACAAAGTTAGCTGCTAAATGTACAGCTAAGAGAATGGTTCCTGATTATATTTCTGAGAAGGTTATGAAGGAACTTAAGAAGAATGAGCTTGGTGAAGGGGAATGTTATCCATGTATGGGATGTCGTTCATTCCTAACCCCTGATAGAACCATCTCTATCGGCAATATTGCTAAAGCAAAGAATTATGTTGAAGGTAAGGGTAAATATTATGGACGTTTCAATCAAGGTGTTGTAACGCTTAACTTACCAGATGTTGCTTTAAGTAGTGAAAAGGATATGGATCGTTTCTGGGAAATCTTGGATGAAAGATTGGAATTATGCCATCGCGCCTTAAAGATTAGACATGATAGATTAAGTCATGCGACGAGTGATATTGCCCCAATATTATGGCAACATGGTGCTCTAGCAAGATTAGGTAAAGGGGAATCGATTCATGAATTATTACATCATGGATATTCAACGATATCTCTAGGATATGCTGGTCTATATGAATGTGTTAAATATATGACAGGACATTCACATACCGATGGTGGTAAAGGCCATGACTTCGGTATTGCAGTTATGGAAAAATTAAATGCCGCTTGTAAGAAGTGGAAAGAGGAAGAGGATATCGATTATTCTGTATATGGTACGCCAATCGAATCAACTACTTATAAGTTTGCTAAGAACTTAAAGGATCGTTTTGGTGTTATTAAAGGTATTACGGATCGTGATTATATAACGAATTCTTATCATGTTCCAGTATTTGAAGAGATCGATGCCTTTGAAAAATTAAAATTAGAAAGTGAGTTCCAAAAGTTATCTCCAGGTGGAGCTATATCTTATGTTGAAACTCCTAATATGCAAAACAACTTAGATGCTGTCTTAGAAATTATTAAGTTTATATATGACAATATTATGTATGCTGAATTAAATACGAAGAGTGATTATTGCCAAGCATGTGGATATGATGGTGAAATCTTACTTGATGAAAATCTTGAATGGTACTGTCCTAATTGTGGAAATCGTAACCATGATACTTTAAATGTTGCAAGACGTACTTGTGGTTATATTGGTACTAACTTCTGGAATAAAGGACGTACACAAGAGATTAAAGAAAGAGTATTACATGTCGATAATAAAGTTGTAGATGAAAAAGAAGATAAGAAGAAATCTTCGAAGAAAGCTAAATAATGCGCTACAATCTAATTAGAAAGATGGATATCTCCGATGGTCCTGGGGTTAGAGTTTCGATCTTCTTACAAGGATGTGAATTCCATTGTAAGAACTGCTTTAATCCCGAAACCTGGGATTTTGAAAAAGGTCATGAATTTACCGATGAAACGATTAAAACCGTTATCGACTTAGCTAAAGAAGATTATGTTAAAGGTTTATCGATATTAGGTGGAGAACCAATGCATCCTCGTAATATCGAAGGAACGATAAAGTTAGCTAAAGCATTCAGAGAAGCATACCCTCATAAAAATATTTGGGTATGGACAGGTTTCTTAGTGGAAAACGTCGTTAATCAAGAAGTATTTAAATATGTTGATGTCGTTGTCGATGGTCAATATAAGGATGAATTACATGACTTTAGATTAAAATACTGTGGATCATCAAATCAAAGAGTTATCGACATTAAGAAGAGCATCAAGAATAATAAAGTCTGTTTATATGAAGATTAAGCTATTAAATATTAATAGCTTTTTTTAATGCATAAAAAAAAGAAATATCCAAGATATTCCCATCAATAAAAAAATGGCGGAGTAGGAGAGATTTGAACTCTCGCGCCAGTTGCCCGACCTACACCCTTAGCAGGGGCGCCTCTTCAGCCTCTTGAGTACTACTCCAAGCCCGATAAATAAATTATACTTTATTGGTAGTTTTATGTCAATAAAAAAGGTTAGAGATTTTCATTTTCTAACCTATTTATTTCGCCAAAAATAACTTTTATTATTTCTTCGCGCATAGCATCACTAATATTGGAACCGCTAGCTTTTTGGTGTCCACCACCACCAAACTTTGTAGCAAATACTTCGACACTCACGTCATCTCTAGCTGTTCGATAGCTAACACTTGAAGAAGCATCGATGATGGCGATTAAATCAAGATTCGGATACTTTAGGGAAAGGTAATTACCTAGAGCGCTTTTATTGCTTTCAGCAAAGACGATTCCACATTTATAACCTTGAATCATATAAGTCTTCATATTGAGTGAACGTTTGATGATATATCTTTCATTTTCTAAGGCTTTTAATTTGATATAGCGTTTTTCAAAAGCGGTTAATTCTAAAGCTTTTTTATCCTTTTTAAGACGACGCGTTATAGATTTTACAAAATCATTTTTACCAAGGAGTTTTTTGATGATATCCAGTGAATTAGGCATCTCACTGGTAAACGTATAGGTATCAAGTTCTCTTACTTGTTTAACATAATCTTTGATAATTGGCGTATCAAGGAAAGGATATATTCCCTTTAAATATTCATAAAAGATTTCCGTTGCACATGTTGGGTGTTCATCTAGCGTTATTTTAACGGTTACAAACGGATATTTATTCGCATAAAGATGAGTTTCATGATGGTCAAATACCTTAACATCGATATTTTTAGCAATCAAGCTTTCATAGATATCTTCAGGAATGGTTAAGTCTGTAATATATAACTTATCATAGCCTTCGAAGTTATTATCGAGTAGGAGGGAGATAGTTTCCCTTACCTCACATACTTCGATCGTCTTATAATCGAATTTTTCCTTTGTAAGATTCATTAAAATAATTGGTGATACACCATCTAAATCGGTATGTGTTATCAGTAAAGTCTTCATTATCCATTTACCTCAGCTTTGATTAGGTCGATGAAAGTATTCATCATCTTGGTATAGTCATAATCCTCAGCACTTTCCTTATCGCTACGATTGATCATTGAAGGTACCTTTGCAATCTTAGCACCAGCACTTTCAAGGGATTTAGTATTTTCATTTAACTCATCATTATCAAGAACAAAGACATAGCTGACAGTTTTAGCATTGATTAGATTTTTAGCTTCTTGATAATCATTTGATACATATTCATCATTTTCTTCGATATTGATGACTTTAAAACCATATTTAGCTAAGAATAATAGTGCATCATTACCAACGATAATGGTTTTATTATTAGCATTTTCCGCAATCAATTTTAAATCAGCATCATATTTAGATATCGTTAACTTTAGATTGCTATAACTTTCTTCAATCTCATCCTTTATAAGAGCAGAATTGGTATATTCTAATAATTTATCTTTAATATTTTGCGCAAGCATTAGATAATTGGAAGGATAAAGCCATAATTCTTCTTCCTTATGTTGGTATGTTAATCCTTTTGATACATCGATGAATTTAATATTTTTATTATTCTCTAAAAAATTACCTGCTATTTGTTTTTCTTCGGTTAAACCATTATAGATAAACATATCACTTTTAGCATATTCTTTGATCTGTTTATCGGTTAATTGATAGGTTTTAGGATTAATTCCATTAGGATAGATACTATCGATATTGGAATTATTACCATAGATATTATCGATTAGATATTCGATTGGATATACCGTTGTATAGATATTGATATTATCCATCGTATCTCTTTTAAAACAACCTGTTAAAAGAACTAATACCATTAACCCCATCATAAGGACTTTTATTTTCTTCATATTTATTCCTCCATATACCTATTTTAGTATACTAAAAAGGCCTTAAAATGTAAATTATATCTAGATAAATATATATGTTTTTAGTATAATGGTTATGGTGATAAACATGGACTTTTTAGCTAAATATGGTATTAAAATAAAAAATCAAGAGTTATTGCTTACAGCATTAACTCATTCTTCATATGCTAATGAGATGCATACGGAAAGTTATGAGAGATTAGAGTTTTTAGGAGATGCTGTATTGGAATTAGCTACTTCGGAATATTTTTATTTGCGTTCTGATCTAAAAGAGGGTAAGATGACCAAAGTCCGTGCAAGTTATGTATGTGAAAATGCTTTATATGAGTATTCTAAAGATATTGGTCTTATCGATAATATTCGTCTTGGTAATGGTTTAAGTACCATAACACCTTCTATCGTAGCGGATTGTTTTGAAAGTGTTTTAGCCGTTATCTTTTTGGAACATGGATTTTCTGTTGCTAAAAAGTTTGCTTTAAGTATTATCGTTCCTTATATCGAAAAGGGTGTTGTCTTTTTTCATGATAATAAATCATATTTACAAGAGATGGTTCATACGGAAAAGAAATCTATTGAATATGTGGTTACTAATGAAAGTGGACCAGCTAATGATAAAACGTTTGAAGTTGAAGTATATGTTGATGGTATTAAGTTTGGTCATGGAATTGGTAAGAGTAAACAAGAAGCAGAACAAAATGCTGCTAGGGATGCCATAAGTAAAAAAGCATAAGGTGATATGATGAAATTGTTGAGTATAAAAGCACATGGTTTTAAATCATTTGCAGATAAGATAGAGATCAATGTTGGTGATGGTATTACGGGTATTGTCGGACCTAATGGGTCTGGTAAGAGTAACGTGGTTGATGCCGTTAAATGGGTCTTAGGGGAAGCTAGTCTAAAAGAGATCCGTGGAGGAGAATCCATGAGTGATGTAATATTTTCCGGTTCAGCATCGAGAAGTCCCCTAACGCGAGCATGGGTTTCCTTAACATTTGATAATAGTGATCATTACCTAGCAAGTGATCTTACGGAGATCGAAATCAAAAGAGAGGTCTTCAAAAGCGGGGAAAATGATTATTACATCAATAATACCAAGGTTCGTCGTAAAGATATCACGGATTTGTTTTTAGATAGTGGTTCTTCTTCGAATTCCTTTTCGATTATCTCTCAAGGAAAGATTTCGGAAATCTTAAAGGGTAAACCAAGTGATCGAAGAGCAATTATCGAAGAAGCATCGGGAGTATTAAAATATAAAAAACGTAAAGAGGATACCTTAAAGAAACTTGATAATACCAATGACAACTTAGAAAAGGTCAATTTGGTCATTGCTGAATTAGAAACCAATTTGGAACCTCTTCGTTTACAAGCTGATACCGCAACCAAGTATTTAAGCAAAAAGGAAGAACTTGAGGGAATTGAAATTGCTTTACTGGCTAGTGATATTAAAAATATCAATGATGAATATTCTCTAAAAAAGGATAGTTTAAAAAAATTAAATGATGAACTTATGGATATGAGTGCTAATCAAAATATCGATGGTACTAAGTTAGAGAGTCTTAAGAGTAAAAGTCTAAGAATCGATGAAGATATAACGAAGACGAGTGAAAAGATTATCTCTTTAAGCGAACAATTATCCTCTTTAGAGACGAGAAAACAAGTCATCAGTGAACGCCAAAAATATGAGGTTGAAGATCAAAAATTACAAAACAATATCTTGATCCTTAAAGATAATGAAATCAATATAAAGAAAAATATATCTTTACTCAATGCTTCCGAAAAGAAGATGGAAGAAGATAAAGAACGCGAACTCGAAAATTTAAATAAGACTTTAGATGAATATAATGTTTTAAATATCAAGAAGAATACCTTAAATGATGAACTTAAAGAAAAGGTTAAAAGAGAAGGGATTGTTAAGAATCAAATCGAACTTATCAATGATAACTTAGAAAATGATTCTAAATTACCTTATGCTGTTAAAAATGTTTTAAGTAATCCACGTCTTAAAGGTATTCATGATGTTTTATGTAAAGTCATCGATACCGAAGAGAAATACGTCAATGCCCTAGAGGTTGCTTTAGGAGCTAATGCTAATGTCATCATCGTCGATGATGAAGTAAGTGGTAAGGATGCTATCAATTATTTAAAGGATAATCGTTTAGGTAGGGCAACCTTCTTTCCGATAAGCATTATCAAGGAAAGACATGTCGATGAAGATATCTTAAAGATTGCTAAAGGAGTAGCCGGTTTTATCGATGTTGCTAGCAATCTTGTTACCTATAATCCCCTATATAAGGGTATTATCGAAAATCAATTGGGTAATACCTTGATCGTTAATAACATCGATACGATGAATCTTTTAGGTAAGAAAATAAATTATCGTTATCGAATTATCTCTTTGGATGGAGAACTATTACATACTGGTGGTGCCATGAGTGGTGGTATTGCTAAGAATGCCAATGGGGTAATGAACTATAAGTTTGAACTAGAGAAATTAAATCGTGAACTAAATGGTTTAGAAAATGAAATAAAAGCCATCGAAGAACATAGCAGTGAAATCGATCAAGAATTAAAGATTTTAGAAGAAAATATCTTTAATAAAAGAGGTGCTATTTCCAGTATCGAAGAGACCCTAAAA
The DNA here is from genome assembly GCA_947626015.1 of uncultured Bacilli bacterium. GTDB lineage: Bacteria > Bacillota_I > Bacilli_A > RF39 > UBA660 > CAG-582. The sequence goes on from CANQQK010000001.1 coordinate 96,328, forward strand.
CAAAAGGGCTTAGAAATCGATGAAGCTAAAAGACAACTGGATAATATTACGAATGAACTAAAGGATACCAATAATATTCTAGATAATGCTACTGATAAGGAATTAGATAAGGTTTTAAAGGAATACTTAGAGGTATCGACAAATAAGAACTTATATATGACGAAGTTAGATGAACTAAAGTCAACAAAGAATGATCTTGCTAATGAGATTAATGAAATAGAACTGGAAAATCGTAAAAAGAATAGTGATTATAATCGTAAAGCAAGTGAGATTAAAGATATCGAAATCAGTATTGGTAAGATGGATGTTAAACTCGATACCCTTTTAAATCGTTTGAGTGAAGAATATCAAATGACTTATGATAAAGCTATCAATAATTATTCTTTGGATCTAGAGGAAAACTTAGCACGTAGTAAGGTTAATCAATTGAAAAGAGATATTAAGGATTTAGGTGAGGTTAACCTTGGTAGTATTGCAGAATATGAAAGAGTAAATAGTCGTTATACTTACTTGAGTGATCAACGAAATGACCTTAATAATGCGGTTAATAATCTTATGGAAATCATCAATGATTTGGATGAGACGATGAAGCAAAGATTTGCTAAGACCTTTGAAGACGTTAATCAAGAATTTACCAAGGTCTTCCGTAAGCTATTTAAGGGTGGTAATGCTAAACTAGTGCTTACAGATCCTGATGATATGCTTCTTACGGGAGTTGATATCATTGCCGAGCCACCAGGAAAATCCTTAAAGACGATTACTGCTTTATCGGGTGGGGAAATGACACTAACAGCTATTGCATTGCTTTTCAGTGTCTTAAATATCCGAACGGTTCCTTTCTGTATCTTAGATGAGGTCGAAGCAGCCTTGGATGAAGCCAATGTCGACCAATTTGGTAACTATATTAAGGAATATGAAAACAATTCCCAATTCATCGTTATTACGCATAAAAAACGTACGATGGAATATGCTAATACCCTATATGGAATAACGATGCAAGAGAGTGGTGTCTCTAAATTGGTAAGTGTTCGTTTAGAAAATGTAGAGTAATTGTAAAAAATGTATACAAATCCAAAATATAATGTTAAAATTAATATATATAGTAGTGGACTATAACTTTTGGTATGCACTTGCAATAAAAGCATAATTATGTTATATTAGGGTGCAAAAAAAGGGCTATAGGTCTATAGTGTGGAGGAAAAAATATGAATAGTCAAAAATTTATGGATGATCAGTTAAAAGAAATAACCGATGCATTTAATGAGTTCCGTGAATCTATTCAAACCATCAGCAATGGTTATTGGGCTTTAAGTACCGTTGATGGTTTAGAGAATTTTAAGAATACGGAAAATACTACTAATTATGTTGCAGAAGCACAAAAGGAGATTGCTACCAAGCAAGCTGAATTAGCAGAATTAGAGAAAAAGGCTCAACAAAGTACTTTATATGAAGCCGAAAGAGAAGAAATTGAATATCAACAACAACGTTTAGAAGCCCAAATTAGAGATTTAAATGAACGTGTTACCACGAGTCAATCTTTTGTTAATCAATCTACTAAAGATTTGGATGATCAATTCGTTCAATATCGTGGTCAATTACGTGATACAATCAAAAAGTTTGGTGAAGCTTTAGGCGTTAAACAAACCGAAACAGGTCTTGAAAGCGAAAGAATTGCCGAAATCAAAGAGATGTTTAACCATCGTTTAAGAGAAATCGAAATGGCTATTACTTTCTATAAGAAGAAACTTGCTAGTGCTAAAGATCGTGGAAGCAAAGAAGATAATATGCATATGCTTCATGATTTGGTTGCTGAACAAAAGAGAATCAATGGTTTGATTACTAATATCGATAAGATGTGGTCAATTTATGAATCACTAAATAAACGTTATATTAAAGGTAACCAAAATATCAATGTTGATAATCTATTAGGATTCAGTGAAGATTTTGAAGATTTAGCTATTTTCTTCAATAAGGATGCTGAATATGACAAGATTCAAGTTGAATTTATAAGTCGTAAAGATGGTTCATATGCTCTTAAGATTACTTGTGGAACGATTACAATTGATCCATATCCAGTAATCGATAAGACAGAAGATATGAATGAGAGAACTCAAAGAATTTTAGATGGTTTTGCAAATTATCTTTGTACTAAAACTAACCATAATATATCTGACTATGTGTTAAGCGATGTTATCCTTAAGAGTGATGGTAAAAAATTAGGAGAAGCTCCTTATACTAATGTAGGAGCAATTGCTGATTGTGTAAGATCTGGTAAAGCCTTAGATGATTTGATGTCTAAGAAACAAAGTAATCCAGAACCACAAGCTCCAGTACCTGATGAACCAGCACAAGATGAACCATCAAAGGCCGATGAGCCAGATGCTCCAGATTTAGATGCCGATATTCCAGTTCCTCCAGCACCTGATGCCCCAACACCAGATGCTCCAGCACCAGATCAACCACAACCTGGAGAACCACAACAACCTGCACCTGCTCAAGATGGTCCACAACAACCAAATCCAACACCAGATGCACCAACGCCTGATGCACCAACGCCTGATGCTCCTCAAGCGCCAACACCTGACGCTCCAGCACCAGAACCAATGCCAATAATCGATGAGATCGATCAACATGCATTGAAGGTTAATGCAAGACGTAATGCTAATGCGCAAATGTTCAGTAGAGCTTCTAAAATATTAGGAGTTGCTGCTGTAGGTTTAGGATTTGCCGGTGCTACATTAGGATTTGGACTTGCTCCAGCTGCTGTAGCTGGTGGTGTATTCCTAGCTAATATTGGTGTAAACCTAACGCAAAAAGTAGTTGAAAACATTAAATATTCAGCTATGAGACGTAAATTTAGAAAGATTGCTAGAAGAGTTGGGGATGAAACAGGAGTCTTAATAGAACCTGTATTCGATACTGAAAGACGTGATTGTGGTTTCGTCTTAGTAGATGAAGATGGCAATCAATTAACCGATGAATACTTAACTACTGAATCCTTAAGTCAATTACCTCAAGGATTAGATGATACAATTTTAACAATCTTTAATGAAGAATTTGAAAAAGCTAATTCTTATCGTGGCTTGGGAACTAATGCTCAAACACCTAAACAAATAGCTTATAGAGAATTCCCTAAGATTACATTCGATGCTCCAAAAGCAGCATTTAATGAATTTGGTGGTGTTAAATCTCGTACAGAACTAAATGGTTTCCAATTCGATAGAGAACGTTTAATTGCTGATATGCTTCATAGAACACCAAATGATGGTGAATTAGACGATGTTGATCCTGTAGATCCTGATGATTTAGACAATCCAGTATTTGACGCACAACAACCTGGAGATCAACAACCTGCACCTGTACAAGATGGTCCACAACAACCTGCACCTGCACAAGATGGTCCACAACAACCTGATCCTGCACAAGATGGTCCACAACAACCTGATCCTGCACAAGATGGTCCACAACAACCTGATCCTGCACAAGATGGCCCACAACAACCAAGTCCAGTACCAAGTGCACCACAACCTGCTGCACCAGTGACAGACTTAAATCCAAGGGTTGCTGATTTAATGGGTGCTCTAGATGGTCAAGATGCACCAGCACCAGATGCTCCTGATGCTCCAAATATGGACCCAACACAATATGTTGTTCAAGTAGTTGATGCATTGTTGAATGTTAATGGTCCAGACGATATTGAATTTGATAATATTGCAACTTGTCTAGAACAACAAATCGAAGGTGGTCACTTTACTTTAGACCAAGCTCAAGGATATATTGCTGAACTTGAATCTAGAGGATTGGTAGACGACATCGTTAAAGAACAATTAACAAATATCATCAATGCTAATTCAGAAAAATTGGCAGCAAATGCCCAAGGAAGGACGTTATTATAATATGATAGAGGTTGGCAATATTGTTACTCTTGAAAATAATCAAGAGTACTTGTTACTAGAAAAATTAAATAAAGAAGGAACTGATTACTTATATGCTGTAAGAGTTTTAGAAGATGAAACTCCTACGGATGAGTTCCTAATCTTCGAAGCCATTGTTAATGGTGAAGATGAATACTTAAAGGTTGTTAGTGATAAAGCACTATATGATCAATTAATCGAGGATTTTAAAGATATCGTTGCTGATCGTATCGTTGCTGGTGAACTAGATGATGAATTAGAAGGAGCTGCTGAATAGCAGCTTCTTTTTATGTATAAAAAATAACTATTTAGAGATAATACTAATATAAGGAGCGAATTTATGAAGAAAATATTAGTATTGCTAATGGTTACTTTACTAGTCGTAACAGGTTGTAAGGCCTTTGAGGATACCCCTACTAAGGTAGTAAATCGTTTTTTAAATAATTATAAGAATAATGATGAAGCTGTTATCAATGAACTTAATGATTATCTGGCAACGCAAGATTTGGATGAAGAAACCCTAGAGGATTATCGTGAGATTTACTTGCGTCAATATAGTAATATGGATTTCGTTATTAAGAATGAAAAAATTGATGGCGATAAAGCTGATGTTGATGTGCAAATAACGGTCTATGATTACTATAAGACTAATATGGCATCAGGGGACTATTTTACGGCTAATCAAGCTGATTTCGTCGATGATAATGGTGATGTTGATATCTCTAAGTATTTAGCTTATAAGATCAAGAAAATGCTTGATACAACGGATACTGTTGATTATACCTTGACCATCAATCTAAATAAGATCAATGATAAGTGGGAAATCGAACCGCTCACGACTGAACAACTTAGTAAATTACATGGTACATATGAATACTAGAAAACCCTTCTAGTATTTTTTATGATATAAAATTAGCAAAGTCTATTGACAAGTGCTAATTATATCGTTATAATTTATTTAGCACTAAAAAATTAGAGTGCCAGGAAGTGGTTTAATGGGAGATAGACTAGAAGCTCTATTAAGAGAAATTGTAGAAACCTATATTCAAACTTTTAAACCGATCAGTTCTAAATCATTGGTTGAAGAATTTAAATGTTCTTCAGCAACTATTAGAAATGATATGGCCGTATTGGAGAATTTAGGTTATATCGAAAAGGAACATACTTCTAGTGGAAGAATTCCTTCGGAGAAAGGTTATCGTTATTATGTTGATAATCTAATGCAACCCAAGGAATTAACGGGAGAAGATATCTTAAAATTGCAAACAATTCTTTCCAATAATCAATTGGTAGTTTCCGATGCGATTACAAAGTGTATGGAAATCATTAGTGATATTACCCACTATACGAGTGTCGTTATTGGTCCATCAAAGAGCAGCAATACCTTAAAACAAATAAGTATTATTCCACTCGATCATGATGATGAAACTGGTGATCAAAGAGTAGTTGCCGTTTTAGTTACCAATAAAGGAATCGTTGAAAACAAACAGGTTAATATATCGAATGAGATCAATCTAAGAGAGCTAATTAAGACAAGTGAGATTATCAATAAAGCTTTAGTGGGAACTCCTCTAGATAAGGTTAGTGAAAGATTGGAATTAGAGATTAAACCAAAGATTAAAGATGTCATTGAAAGATATGATGAGGTTTGTAATTTCTTCTCTAATGCCTTTCAAGACTTTACGATGAGTAATTCCGATGTTGTCTTTGGTGGTAAAACCAATATACTTGATTTTAAGGAATATAATGAACCCGATAAATTAAAAGATATGATTGCTAAATTGGAAGATGTAGAATTGGTTAAAAGAATTGAAACCGATGAAAATGATGTCAATGTCTTCATCGGTGAAGAAACCGAATTTGATCCCGATGTCACCATTATTAAAACTCACTATCAGGCTGG
>CANQQK010000002.1 GCA_947626015.1 uncultured Bacilli bacterium
GCCATTTGACTAGCTTCATAAGCATATTTATCATGCATGTAATGAATGACATTCATAGCATTAGAATAAATATAAGCTACCATGCTTAAAACATGTTTATAAGCTTTCAAAACCTTATCATAATCAAGGACTTCATCCTTGATAGGTTCAAGACCCGGTAAGACCTCTTCTTTGATCATCTCATCAACACCACCATTGATGGCATATAAAAGTGATTTAGCTAGATTACAACGAGCACCAAAGAATTGCATATCCTTACCAACACGCATTGCTGATACACAACAAGCAATAGCATAATCACTACCATATATTGGTCGCATTAGATCATCATTTTCATATTGAATAGCATCACTTTGAATGCTCATCTTAGCACAATATTCCTTATAAGGCTTCGGTAACTTCTCACTCCATAAAACGGTCATATTAGGTTCTGGAGAAGTATCCAAATTCGTAAGTGTATTTAAAAGGCGGAAACTCGTCTTTGTAACCAAAGAAGCTTTTTCATCTAACATACCACCCATTGATGAAGTAACCCAAGTTGGATCTCCTGAAAACAATTCATCATATTCCAAGGTACGTAAGTGTCTTACTAAACGTAATTTGATAACGAATTGATCGATTAGTTCTTGAGCTTCCTCTTCACTGATAAGTTCTTCCTTTAGATCACGATTTAGATAGATATCGATGAAAGCATCGACACGACCTAAACTCATTGCTGCGCCATTGTTTTCTTTAACAGCAGCAAGGTATCCAAAGTATAGCCATTGAATAGCTTCTTTACCATTCTTAGCTGGTTTTGAGATATCAAAGCCATAGGAAGAAGCCATCTTTTTGATCTCATCTAAAGCACGATATTGCATGCTTAGTTCTTCTCTTTGACGAATAAGTTCTTCCGTCATCGGACCAACAAAGACTTCGTCCCATTCATGCTTTTTTTGTTCCATCAAATAATCGATACCATAAAGCGCAATACGACGATAGTCACCAATAATTCTTCCTCGTCCATAGGCATCTGGTAATCCCGTTAAAAGTCCCGCATGACGCGCCTTACGAATTTGTTGATCATAAGCATCAAAGACCCCATCATTATGGGTCTTACGATACTCTTTAAAGCATTGCATCTTATCCTTATTGAATTCATAATGATAAAGCTCTAATTCCTTATCAACCAAACGCATTCCGCCATAGGGATTAACGATTCTCTTTAAGGGAGCATCCGTTTGTAAACCAACGATAACCTCATTATCCTTATCGATATAACCAGGTTTAAAGGAATTGATTCCTGAAAAATTTTCACAATCGATATCTAAGACATGTTTCTTAAGCTCACTCTTTAATAATTCCTCACAGCGATGCCATACCGTCTTAGTCTTCGTCGTTGGCCCTGCTAAAAAGGATGCATTACCTGTATATTCCTCATAATTTAAAGCGATAAAGTTAGCAACATCAATATTTTCACACCATTTACCACTCTTAAAATCACGCCATTCTTCTTTCATTTTACTCACCCTTTATTCATTCTTTATTTTATCATTAATTCCCTATTTTATGACTTAAGGTGTAATAAAATGACAATCCATTTACATATCATTAATTATCAAAGGAGAACACAATATTATCTTTATCAAGTTTTAATTTAGCAGCAAACATCTTACCATTCTTCGAAGTAAAGCCTTCGATTTTCGAAGTAACACCATCATTTAAAAGAAGGATGGCATTTCTTTTTGATATGACCCGATTACAAATTGTGGTATTGATCTTAAATTTACAATTCTTATAATCACTACATCCATAACTAAAACGGGTTTTAATAACATCTTTACCACATAGTGGACATTTACCGATAACATCACCATAGAAACCAGTATCGGTATCGGTTTCTAGAGGTTCCTCTTTAATATTAAAGACCTCTTTAATTTCATCCTTTGCTAAGGATACAGCATCATCGATACTCATCTCATCATGATATACTTTCTTCAATGCTTTACCCATTTCACTGGTCTTATATTTATCCATATTGATCTTCATTTGTTTCATGGATTCGATTAAAAATTCACCATTAGGTAAGATGGTATAAACATCCTTTTTAAGTAAAATATATTCACTCTTACGAGCATTATCGATGATGCCCGTACGCGTAGCTTCGGTACCTAATTCCAAACCTTCGAAGATGGCTTTATAATCTTCAGTATCATCTTCATATTCACTACCTTCTAATTCCTTTTTATCATCTTTAAAAGGATTTTTAAGATAGTTATTTAAGGTTTCAATCGTATAGTGTTTTGGGGGTGTGGTTTCCTTTTCTTTAGGTACAAAATGGATATTAACCTTATCCCCTATATTGAGATTAGGTAAGATCTTATCCTTCGTACTAGCTTCACTAAATTTGGTCCATCCTGGTACTAAGATGATATTACCCTTTAGATTAAATTCTTCTAAGTCCCCGACTTTGATCTTGATCTCGGTCTTTTCAACTTCACATTCTTCACTACAGAATACCGCTACGAAGCGTTTGATAACGGTTTGATAAACCAAGAACTCCTCTTCCGTTAGCTTAGCTTTATCGGGTATTTTATAGGTTGGTGTTAAAGCTGAGTGGGATTCAATCTTGGAATCATCAAAGATGGTTTTCTTATCCTTAAACTTAACGGGATAACCGATCTTGGCAATATTATTGATGATGGTTTTGATCTTATCCTTTTCGGCGGTTGCTAAGTATTCCGAATTGGTACGAGGATAGGTAAGATATCCACTTTCATAAAGCTTTTGCGCGATATCCAAGGATTTATCCATCGGCATCTTATATTTCTTTCCTAAATAGTTTTGGAGCTTTGTTAAGGAGAAAAGTTTAGGGGGATTCATGACATCCTTCTTGACCTTTTTATCCGTTACAATAGCTTCACTAGCATTATATTTTTGACATAGTTCTAAAGCTTTATTTTGCTCCTTTTTGTCAAACTTCTCCTTGCTCGTAAGTTCGATTTCTTCTCCATTGGTCACTTCATTGCTCCAAAGGCCATAATAGATATCGGGTTTAAAGTTACGAATCGCCATATCCCGGTCATATATGGCTTTAACGATTGGTACGATAACCCTTCCCACCCTTAAAAGGGTGCCGGTCTTAAGAGTCGCATAGCGCGTAAGATTAACCCCATAAAGCCAGTCGATAAAGGTCCTTGCAAACCCTTCATTAGCAAGATTATCATAATCACTATCATCTTGCATCGTCTTTAAGCCCTCCCTAATGGTCTCAGGTGTTTGATCTGGAAGCCAAAGTCTTTTAATCGTCTTATCCGTCTTCAATGCATTTTGAATACATAAACGAATGATAACCTCACCTTCACGGTCAGCATCACCAGCATTAACGATTACTTTTACATCTTCCCTATTACAAAGGCTTTCAATGATCCCAAATTGTTTTTTAACTCCCGTATCAACCTCTTTAGAAGTACTATCTTTCTTAAGATTAAATTTAAACTTCTCGGGAAAACAAGGAAGATTATCCAACTTCCAACGATAATCCGTAACATTCTTCTCATAATCTTCGATATCTGCTAAAGTAAAAAGATGTCCAAAAGCCCAACTTACCAAGTATTCATCATTCGAATAGAAGCCATCATTTTTTTTCATATTTCCGATCGCACTAACGATGTTTCGCGCAAGAGATGGTTTCTCGGCAATAATCAAAATCATGTTTTACCTCCATTCTTTTCCTATCTAAATTATATCATATCTTCCTATAATACTTATACATTATTAACTTTCATTTTACTTCTAAAAATGATAAAAACCATAGGTTTACCTATGGTTTAATATAATACTAATTTCGTTGAATTTCTTATCGTTGTATCGATTATTAGTTTATTGGGATCATATTCTTCACCAGTTCTTTGATTAACAAGTAAAGCATTAGGATTGATCTTATAGGAAGCAGCTACGGTTTCTTGAATTGCTTTTTGTAACATGAATGTTACATAAGCAACGGTTTTAGTAGTTGGTATATAAACATCTAATACTCTTTCAACATCCGTAAATGTTACAGATATTAAAACCGAATAATCTTTATTCATTATAACTCTTCCTCCTCTTCCTTAACATCTTCAATAACCTTTAATTGTTTACCAATACCACTCTCAACGATATAACCAATATCATCAGGTACACCTTGATTAGGTACTCTAATATCAGTCTTAATAACATCTAAGAATGATTGTTCTTGTAAACCATTACCGATCCATAAACCATTTAGATTTTGTCTTAATGGATTGATCCACATCTCACCACCGACTTCTCTAACATTATTAAAGGTATCGATCATGATGAACGTAATCGTCTTTAATTGTAAAGCATTTAAGATAGCTTGATAGAATAACTCAGAAGTCTTAGCATCTAATGCGGCAGCAAATTTGGTAAGTTTCTTAATGAAGATATAGGTATGATCCTTTTGATATGGATCCTCTTTAGGATTAAATTTCTTCATCTCTTCTTCAGTATACACATATAGATTTTGCACTACGGTATCGATATCGCTAGATATATAAGCAATATTTTCATTAGTAAAGTATTCATCATATACTTGATCAGGATCGAAGAAATAGATCATTTCATTACTACTTAAAGAGTTAATCATTTGACAGATATTACGCGTTGTATCTTCAATCATATCAGCATTCTTACCCATATAGATGAAAGCCATTTCCTTTTTGAAGTTAACAAATTCCGTTTTAATAGTAAGCGTACGCATACCAACTGGGAACTTCTCCATTGAAGAAAGCAATGGTTTCATTTGTTCATAGGTTACGAACTCTGGAATATATGGTACTGAAGGTACCTTTAACTTATAAGCATCGAATAAGACTTTATTTAAGTTCTTAATCGTATCATTGATTTGATCTTCATTAACTGGTATTGCTCCTTGGAATTCATAGACGGTTCCATCTAATTCCATAATACCACGGCATTTACCATCAGCTGGTGTTATCTTCGTATTCAAGTAATCACGATAGTCTTCATCTTTTTCACAGTTTAGAGCAATCGTATAATTCATACAATCACCTAACTTAAATGGTAACTTAGCTGTATTAGTAATGATTAATGATATACCATATTTAACACATTCACGTGCTAGGAATAATAAGGTTTCAAAGTGAACTTCAAAGTTTTCCATGAATGCTTGATAGTTATTAATAATTATTAAAATTCTTGGTAATCCTTGACCACTTTGTTTAATATATTGATCATAATTACCACCAAATTCATTGAATAAATCCTTACGAACACGCATGGCATTTAAAACGAATTTGAAGATACCATCGATCTTATCAACATCAGAGGTTGATGTATAATTACCAACGATTGGGTTTTGATCAAAGACTTTTAAGGTTTCGGCACCACAATCGATGATATAGACATTGATCTCTTGTAAACTATAGGTTGTTGCTAAAGAGTATAGGATGGATTGTAAGAATAATTCCTTACCTGCTCCAACCTTACCATAGATAGCAATATTACCTTTAGAAGATATTGGTAATGTATATACATTTTGGGATTGCGTATATGGATTATCGTATTCACCAGCTACAGGTTCAACAAAATAGTTTTGTTTTTGGAAATTATATTTCTTTTTAATATTATCGATATAGATAATATCTGGGATACGATCTAGCCATAATCTTCTTGGATGAATATTCTTTTTCTTAGCAAGTTCATCAACATATTTGATGATATTTAATAATTGTTCACCAAGATTTTGTTGATTTTGTTGAGCTGCTAATTGTTCATTGGTCATGAAGGTTGCGGTATGGATTTCGGAACCAACATTATTGATGATATGAATATCGGTATCGATTTCCTTTTTAACAACTTCACTTGGAACATATTTATAACCAGCATATGCTGATTGACCTAAGCCATAGAATTCATTATTACCTACTTGAAGATAGAAGGCACCTGTATTCTTAAGATATGCGGCATCACTAGTTTGAATCATATCTTTGGAATCAGCAGTATCTTGAACACGTAATGCTACTTTGAAACGAGCATTGGACCATATTTGGTCGGTAACAACACCACTTGGTTTTTGGGTTGCCAGAATCAAGTGAACACCTAAGGAACGTCCGATACGTGCTGTAGAAATCAATTGATCCAAGAACTCTGGTTGTTGACTCTTTAACTCCGCAAACTCATCGGAAATGATGAATAAGTGTGATAAAGGTTCTTCAAGCAATCCCTTACGATAGAAGTCTTGATATTTCATAATGTTCATGGAACTATCCTTTAACTTTTCACGAGCTTCATTAAACATTCTTTGACGACGTTTTAACTCCGCTTCGATGGAAGCAATACTTCTTCGAATTTCTGATTTATCAAGGTTGGTAATCGTACCAACTAAGTGGGGAAGACGAATACCTAACTCGGAGTTTTCAAAGGATCCCGCAAGACCTCCACCTTTATAGTCGATAAGAACGAATTGAACTTCATCAGGATGGAAGTTAACAGCTAAAGATAGGATATAGGTAATAATCCACTCTGATTTACCAGATCCGGTAGTACCTGCTACTAGTCCATGAGGTCCATAAGCTTTTTCATGGGCATCCATCATGAATAAATCACCATTTTGATCGATTCCTACCGGAACGGATAATGAGGTAACGATTGGACTATTCTTCCATCTTTCCAAAGAGTTTAATTGCTCAATCTTACCAACATTATACATATCCAAGAAACTGATGGATTTTGGTAATTCAAATTTACCCTTTTCAACTTCGATTGGTATATTAGCAAGTCTTTCAATACAACCATTCATATCGATCTTGGTATTAAACTCCGCAGCAAATTGTTTTTGCGTTCTCGTTGATAACGTATTACCAAATAAACCACTAATCTTTTCATCGATATTGATGAAGGTTGAAACTTGACTTGGTAAATTCGAAATACGATCATTCTTAAATAATATCGTAAAACCATAATTATTTGGGGTATTTAAAACATGTTTAACGATATCAACATTACGACATAAAGCTAGATCATCAACGATAATAAGATAATATGGTGTAAACTTTTGGAAAGTTGTATCACGTTTATTTTCTTCACTAGATTGATCATTTTTATCTTCTTTACAAGCTTCAATACGATTATTTAAAACACTATCCAAGTAATTAGAAATATATTTAATTTCATCGATGCCACATCCAAAGAAACGAATCGTCTTTTGATCATCCCAACAATGGATTGATCCCTTTAAATAATTCCAATTACTACTCTTCTTATCGTTCGTAAATAAGACAACCTTTAGTTCGGTATAACTATGAAAAGTAAATAATTGTAATAATAAACTATTGATAAAACTTTGCGTTAACATCGTCGCACCAATAGCAGCTACAAATCGATTATCAGCTAAGGATAAGTTCAAAGGAACATTTTCCATAACACGATTCTTGTTTACTAAATCACGAACCTTTTCTACTAAGGCATTTTCATCGATACCAAATTCTTTTTCTTCAAAAGATATCTTGGTTTGGGGTTCAACATTACCAATACCTAAACGAACGGTTAAGAAATCTTCATGACTATTGGTACGTTCCCAAAGATTACGTTTCTTGGTATAGATAATATTTTGACATTCTTCCAAAGAGGTATTGTTTTCCTTAGCAACTTGAATCTCTTTACCAATCTCTTCATTGATCTCTTTTTCTTTACGAGCAAGATATTTTTCATATTGTTTAATAGCTTTATATTTAGCTTTCGCAGCTTCTCTTCTTTGATAACGACGCGTTAAGGCTGGCCATAGGAATGATGAAGTCATCGTTAATGCCGTCGTAATAATACTTGGTAAGGCAGACTTTAAAGTCGCTTGTCCGGTAGCAACGTTATTCAAAGTCGTCATCAACATGACACCACTGGTAAGCATCATCGTCATTTGGGGACCAATCGTTAAGATAGCTGGTTGCGTTCTTTGCTCACGGGCTTGCGGTGGTGCCGCTAATTTAAACTCCTTAGGTTCAACAACGGTATTGAATCTTGGTGCTCTTGAGAAATTATCTTCAACTTTATATAGTTTTCTTTCGGTTTCTAATTCATAAACATTATCTGCTAAAACAACATTTATTTGTTTCGCAGCAAAGATACTTTGATTTAATTTTAGAGGTATTTTAGGTTGCGTATTGATAATGATCAACTTATCACATATTGGTATAATCTTTAAACCATGTAAGAAGATGGTATCACCATGTAATAAAACTTTCTTCTTTATTTGGACATCATTAACATAGCAGAATCTATCCATGGCTTCGATAACCCAAACATTATTCTTATAGGTTAAGATAGCATGGTTATCCTTTACTAAGTTTGATCCATAACAGATAGCTTGTCCACTACCACTACCAATGGTAATCTCATTTTTATTAAATGTTAAGATATATTTTGTATCGATATAAGTAGGATAACAATAGACATAATATAATTTATTTTCTTCATCACTGATCGTAAAAAAGGAGCTATCTTCCAAAGTAGCTGTCGTTGATTCAACACCATTAAAGTTTAGTTTTCTTCCCTTATTAGCTAAGACGTTCCATTGACCATCTTTTTCAAAGATAGTAGCTAGAACTTCATTACCTTCATCATAAATGCAATAGTTTCCTGATATGTCTTCAGGTAGATACAGTTTACGGCTTTTTACACCATTTAAAATTACCAATATCATGTTGCCACCTCTATTATTATCTATTATCTTAATTATACAATACTAATGTATATATTTTCAATAAAAAAGGAGAATTTGTATAAAAGATTATTGATTATGATATAATGGTATTAGGAGGTTTATAAGGATGGCTGTAGATGTAAATTCTTTAACTGTCGAAAATATTACGCCAGAAATAATGGCGCAAATGGGACCTAGTGAAATTGCGGCTTTTAAAGCTAAATTAACACCCGAACAAATACAAAGTTTAGCAGATAAATTTGGAGGATCACAAGTGGCTCCACCTGAGGATGCCGGTGCTACTCCAGTAAATGCAAATCCAAGCTTTGTCGTATCACCAGCAGAGGTTCAACAAATGGCCGAAGCTAATGCTTCTGCTGCAGCCCAAGCTGCTACGACTAATAAGGGAGCACCTAGTGAACAAAAAGGGCCAATCACTTTTGGTAGAAAGTAAAAACACATCACGTGATGTGTTTTTTATTTGTTTAAATGATAATCTTCTTTTGGAGGATTAACGGTAAAAAAGGTTGTTAGCATGGCTTCTTCAGGCCATAGATCATGAGAGATATTTTCCAATTCTAAGACTCTTCTTAAACCATCTTTAAGTCCCGTAAAATCGAAGGTATAACTTTCATTTTTAGAATATACATCATGGGTTATCTCTTCGATCAATTCATCATATAGATGAACGATCTCTTCCTTTGATGTCATCAATTCAGCATGGCTTTTAAAGAAAGCACCCGCAACAACTTCATAGAGATCATGGAATTCGGAATCTTCCATTTCAACATCTTTATTATCACGAATATTATATTTTTGATATTCAAATAGGAAAGGCAGATTATCAACATTATAATCTTCACCTAAATATTCTTTGATACGTTTTTCAAAATCTAAATGATTACCATTAACATAATCAGCTAAGGTATAATTAGTAGCCGCCATCAAAATACGATCATAGTTCGCTGGTAAACGGTAAGATACATCCTTAAGTGAAACCCCAATAACATCTTCAATAAGAATCGTATCTAATCCCTCTTCAACCATAAATCCGGTATTGGTAGCGGTCGTATAATGACGGAAAGTTGTATAACCTCTAACCTCTTTATAACCATTTAATAACATATGACCAATTTCATGATACATGATATATTCGAAGTTTTCATCGTTTAAACGATCTTTATTATAATAGATCGTTGTCGTATCCGCTAAGAAGCATGCTGTAGCAGTTGATGATCCACATGATCGAAGCATTCCTAAATCACCTACGGATTTGCTTCTTAAATTACGAACATTATTGATGAAACATGCTAGATTTACATTCGGCATATTCATCTCTAAGTGATCGATAAAATCATTAATATAATCAGCTAAATAATCATCAATATTTTTATTGCTTGCTAAAGCTTCTCTTACTTCATCAAAGGTTACATTATCTTCATTCCAATATAACTCTAAACCATCAGCAGTTAAAAGATTAACCGCTTTGACAATTTCATATACTTCATAATCATCGGTAACGATGACTTCGTTTTTATCGAAGATATCACTTGGCCACAGATTAGCATCTTTATCATTATTAACACCACATCCTGAAAGGATGATTAAAGCACCTGCTAAAGATATCATCTTTGGTATAAAACGGTATCCTCTTCTTTTTTTATCACCATCATCATAGAAACTAGGTTTCTTCTTAACAAACATATCATATAGTTTCATATATGTTACTTGATCAATATAATGATATTTTCTTTTATTACCATCATTTTGGTACTCTAAGAAGGTTTGATAACCTAATTTATTTCTAAAAGCTGTAAAACAGCGACCTTGATATTTAAAATCTAGTATCTTATAGAATGTCATATCATCACCTATTATTAATTATAGCATACAAAAAACATATATTACCATATGTTTATTTGCTATTTTTAACTTGTCTGATAGAAGATTGGGAATTAATACTATATCGACTATCAGCTTGTTTACTATGATCTAGAACAGCTAATAAAGCTTGATAATACATTAGATTATTATTTTTCCAATTAAGGATAAAATTGTCCAATTCTTCCATAATCATTAAACCAGCACGGTTTAACGAATAAGCATTACCAGTATTTAAATATCCTCTTAAACGACCTATATGTGAATATAGGAGATTTAAATCGGATGTTAGATTGTGAAGATTAGTATTATGAGCTTGTAAATAATACAATGCATTTCTATATTTTACAAAGATTGTATTATTAGTACGAACCTTAAAATATCCTTGGGGTTCTTTATAAAATGATAAATACTTTCCCATATTATTAATCGCTCCTATTTCTAAGAGATTCTAAATAAGCACGACGTTCTTCACGTTCTCTTTCCTTCTCTTCTTCAATAGCTCGTTCTTCCTCTTCAACAAAAGCATCAACACTTTCACACCATTTATGTACTCTTCGCAATACTTCAATAAGTCCATTAGAATCATAAATACTTTTTGCTATTTTTTGATAATTATCCGTACAAGCATAATCAGGTATATCATAAAAATTATCTTGTAGATATTTTAAATTATCGAGCATTTTCGTAGTTTCACGATTAAGACTTGTAAAATCCGTATTTAAGGAGCGCAATGATGATGCCGCACCCGTAACGTTTATTCTATCAGCCATATTAACCCACTCCAGTCTTAAGTATCATAAAATAAAAAGCCATCTTTGATGGCAATTTATAGTATATAAACAATCAAATTATTAATCGTCGTATGGATTACCATTGCTTGCCTTATACTCTTTGTCTTGAACATATTGGTCTACAGCAGAGCACCAATCATGTGCACCTTTAATAGCAGGATATAATCCTTTTTCTTCTCCTACACCAATATTTTTTCTACATTCTTCATAGATAAGAGTACTATCTTTATCAGCAGGCGAATAGAAATTATCTTGTAGATTAATTAAATCTTGAACCATATTATTAACGCTTTGCACTAAAGTTGAAAAAGTATCATTCAAACTTTGTAATTGTGCAGCAGCTTTTTTTGAGTCTAATGAAAATGACTCATTAGATATACTTGCCATTTAATATCTTCCTTTCTATGTTAAATTAACGTCCAACTTTTAAAATACTTTCTCTAATATAATTAGCATAGTTAAGCGCAGTGCTTCCAAACCAAGCATCTGATTCTGCATTAGCATCTAATCTATTAGCAACTGAAGTAAATAACTTAGTCATATTATCTTGAATAGCTTTAACTGAGTCATTTAAAGCATTAGTAATTGATTGAGTTTGACTTCTGTAATCTTCAGAATCAATTGAATTTTTTAAATCATTGATTGCATTAATAAGATCATTTACTCCTGTTTTAATTTTGTTCATGTCAGCATTTAGTTCAGTAACATTCTTTCTTGCAGGGAAATAAAAAATGAAATATTTAGTATAACTCTTATTAACATAGAAAGAACTACATGGTGGACAGCTAGAATTTAGCCATTTGTTAGAATAACTACTTGCCATTTTAAAAACTCCTTTCAAATTTGAGGATTTTCTCTATCCTTAGTTTAATTATAATATAAGCATTTTTATAAATCAATAATTAATAAATTCGTTTACACTATTTTTTGATGTCGTTAAATTTCGTTTTACGTCCCTTTTTATTGGCAGTTTTTAGAGAGCTTTCATTTTTAGGTTCAGCACTACCACCAACGCCCATCATCTTTTCATATTCTGGGATGCCATCACCACCAGCAAACTTCAAATCTTCAGTTATTGGTTGCATAAAACCATGAGCATGACGAAGTTCATCGGTTAATGGCTCTTCATCGCCACCGATTTTCATTAAATCGGCTAGAGGAATAGCATCGCCGCCTACTTTTTCAAGGCTTGAAAATGATGGAGATGATCCACCGATACGCATAAGTCTTTCAGGAGTGATTTCTTTCTCATCTTTTCTTGAGATTCTTTCACTTCGAGGTGCTGCACCACCACCGGCACGTCTTAATCTTTCGCTAATAGGTTCAGCATCCCCACCAGCATGTCTAGCCTCATCAGATATAGGTTCAGCGTCGCCACCGATCATCTTTAAGTCTTCTAGAGGAATAGCATTACCTCCAGCATGTTTAAGTTCTTCGGTTAAAGGTTGAGCATCTCCGCCAGCATAACGATATTTTTCCTCAAGAGGTTTTGCGTCACCACCAGCATTTTTAAGTTCTTCTGGACCTACAGCTCCACCACCGGCAGTATAGATTGAGTAGCCACTATGTCTACCTTTTTCATCATGAGAGCGACATCCACCACCAATTCCTGAAAGAATTAATTCATCATCAGTAGCTTTGATATCATAATTTCCTTTTTCATTGCTTTCATATTCAACCTTACGTTTTGGTTCTTTAGGAGATGCATCGCTACCAGAGAATAATTCGAAAGAACTAATTATTTCTTCTGTAATGGCATTACTTCTAACACCCTTACATAATTCATCAAGATTGATATTGGTAAAGTCTTTAGAACGAATCTCTAATTCAAAACTATCACTTTTACCATTTATAGCTGCCATTTCTACTACTGAATTTTCAGCACGATCCATTACTTTCTTTAATTTTTGACTATAGTATTGATAAAGAATCTTGCTCATAATAGCATCTTTTTTAAGTAATGCTAAAGCTTCATATTCAGCTACCGTTGATTGTTCATCAATCGTTTTTTCTGCTTCGACGGCTTTTTCTTCCAGCCTTTCATAATTATTTTTTAGTTTGGAAACCACTTGTTCCAAAACTTCATTTACTTTATTAATCTTCTCAATCATAACAATACCCTTCTATTCTAAGAATAATTATAACAAAATAATATTTTGTTGTAAACCTAAATTATTTATAACGATTACCGGAGGAAGTAATCATATTAGAGCTAAATCCACTAGAACTATTTGATCTAAAACTTAAGTAATCATGATTTCTAGTACCATTTAAGGCATCCATAACTGCTTCCCTTACGGTATCGGGAGCACTTGATCCTAAAAAGGATTTATAAGAGCCGGATTGATAAACCGAAAATTGCCCAGGGGCAGTGGCTTGTTTAACAGGGTTAGCACCACCACATGATGCCCAATTGGGTTCTTCACAACGATTGAGAATAGTTGAGACGACCGCTAAGGCATCGTCATAGCTCTTATCCGATTCCGCTGATACGATAGCGGTTAAAATATCTAAATCATCATTGGATAATTCATATGTTGGATTATCCGTGGTAACCACAAAGCCACTTTCGGGTTTGCTTTGATATTTACTAATATCGATGGTGCTAGATTCATCTGATAACGTTTCGATTGGAGATACACTTTCAACACTATCTTTAGAATATTCCACAGGGGTTGGAGTACTACCTCCACTGCCAGTTTCCGGATTACTTGCGGTATTCGTTTTTACTTTGGGTCTTTCATACTTTTTACCTAAGATGGCCGTTGTGATATATGATGCATAAAGAGCAGCCACATCGCTAAACCAATCATCGGAAGCAATCGATTCATTCATTCGATTAACGACCGCCGTAAATAAACTGGTGAAATTAGCATCCAAATTACTCACAGCTTCATCTAGGAGCTTTACAACTTCATTAGATCGTTCACGATAATCATCGGAATCCAAAGAACTCTTGATAGTTATAATACCTTCTTGTAGTTTTGAAATATATTTTTTTACATCATGCCAATGATGATTTAATTTACTAACCCTATTCTTAGTATTATGGTAATGAATATAATAGGATTCATAACTATAATTAACAATAAATTAATCAAACTTTAGGTTATCACTTAACCACTGACTGACATATTTCCTCATACATTACTCCCATCTAAATCTTCATACCACAACCAGGACAGAATCCCGTAGCACCAACTAAGCTACTACCACAACGAGGGCAACGATGCTCATCATTCTTGGTCTTTATCGATTCACGATTTTCTTTTTGCTCTTTACCACCAAAGGCAATAGCTTCATCACTCTTTTGAGCATCTTCATATCCCTTATATTCATTCTTATCGACACCATCATCCTTCTTATCTTTATCGATAGCTTGAGCTTCCAATTCATCGATATTCTCTAAGCTCTTGATGGTAGCATCAACATTGATCTCATCCAAGGTTTCTTCAACAACCTTTTCGATTGGTTTTTCTTCTTCAACTAATTCAACTTGTTCGATGATTCCTTCAAAACGTTCCGGACTTTCATTTTGATTAGCAGCAATACTTCTATTTTCGATATCATCGATAAACTCATCTGTAGATAAGCCCTTCATCGTCTTCTTTTGGGTAATCTTCTTATGGAAAAAGATATAATCTTTTTCCTTAGGTTTTTCAATACCATTAGCTAAGTCGATTAATTCCTTATCCAACTTATCAACCGCAACTTGATTCGGAAGATATTTACTATCTAAAACAATATGTTTATTCATCATATCAGAGAATGCTACATAATTTAAAAAGATAGTTGGGAATAATAAACCAAAGAATGTTTCTAATTTATTACAACGATACATTCTCGCAAACTTAATAGGTGATAAGAATAACATTACCACATTACATACCGGAACAAAGAAAAGAATAAAAGGTAATTCACAGATTTTAAGATATTCATATACATTAACGATCGGTATCAAACCTAAGATCTTATTTTTCTTTTCTTTTCTTAATATAAAATACATTGCTATACTAAAAAGAATATGATTTATAATAGCCCATAGAATAATACCAATGATATATTCTTTTTTCATATTCCTCACCTATTATAGTGTATCAAACATAACTAAAAAAAACAATTATTATACTTTATTTTACAAATACTAACGTTTCTTAACTTCTTCTTTGATCAAAGATATAAATTCTTCTAAAGATAAAGTATGAGTTTCTTCACTACCTAATAAACGATAACTTACTTCTTGATGATCTCTTTCTTTATCACCAATGATTACCATATAAGGATTTTTCATCATATTACTATTACGAATCTTTTTAGATAAATTTTCTTTAGAATCATCATAATTTACTCTGATATCTTCATCTTCTAAACGTTCCTTTAATTTAAGAGCATATTCTTCATGATATTTATTATTAACAGGGATGATATTTACTTGAGTTGGTGATAACCATAGAGGTAAGACGCCTTTAAATTGCTCTAATAATAAAGCAATAAATCTTTCATAGGAACCAAGTACAGCACGATGGACCATAACAGGAGTTTGTTTTTCCCCATGTTCATCGATATAGAAGAGATTAAATCTTTTCGGCATCGCAAAATCCAATTGAACAGTTGGTATTTGCACATCACGACCTAAGGCATCCTTAAAGATAAAGTCAAGTTTAGGTCCATAAAGGGCAGCTTCACCCTCACATACTTTAGCATCCAAACCTAATTCCTCAGCAACACTAGCAAGCAATTCTTCACAGAGATTCCAATCCTCTTGACTACCGATATATTTTTCGGGATGTTCTTTATCTCTGACGGATAAGGAAACCCAATGGTTATCCCAAAGACCCATACGCGAATAGAAATCCTTGATTAGAAGACATAGATTACGAATCTCATCCCTTATTTGATCGGGTCTTAAGAAGGAATGACCATCTTCGACAGTGATGGCATAAACCCTCGAAAGCCCTCCTACAGCACCAGGTAATTCGGCACGATATTGTTTATCGGATTCCATATAACGTATTGGTAGTTCCTTATAACTACGAATGCGTGAAGCATAGATCTGAGTATGATGTGGACATTGTACAGGTTTTAGAATAAAATCATGACCTTGATTTGATGATACCCTAAATAGTTCTTCACCAAACTTTTGGGCATGTCCCGAAGTTTCAAATAAGGATAAGGAAGCGAGCGATGGACAGCTAACCTTTACAAAACCATATTTACGACATACCCTTTCGATTTCCTTTTGAAGTTCATCTTTGATGATGGTACCTCTAGGAGTATATAAGGGAAGCCCCAGACCAACATAATCGGAGAAGCAAAAGAGATCGAGTTCTTCACCAATCTTACGGTGATCCCTTAACTTAGCTTCTTCCATTTCACGTAGGTATTCTTCTTTTTCTTCCCTACTTTTAAATACCTTCCCTACGATTCTCATAATCATTTCATTATTGGCATTTCCTTCATAGTAAACACCACCAATTCTTAATAACTTTATATATAATGAAGCATCTCTTTTCTTCATCTCTTCTTCTAAAGATGGAAAATCATTTTCTCCTAGATCTTCATCACATTTAAATTCATAATAAAATTCTTTTTCATCGTAATGTAAGTTATCCATCCTAACATTATGATATCTTTCCTTAATAATTTGTGCTAAGAGATTAGCACCTCTTTCATTTAACATATTTATCTTCCTTTCTTAATGCTTTTTTACTCAGGAGTTAAACGTCCATTCTTCCATAACATTCCTCCTTTAAAAGAAAAAGGATGGTACTGTAATGAGTGCATAGCACGGTACCATCCTTACTTTAACTTAATTTTTTTAACCGTTTTAACGGGCATCTATTTCTAGTGCAACTAATAGGTAGTAATTATTAAAGATCTTTATTATCTTCCACCAAATGATAACTCTCTATCAAACATCATATTAATAATCGTGTCCTAAATCATCGTTATTATAATAATTATATCAAAAATATAAAAAAGTCTATTACGATTGTAATAGACTTGACATTATAAAATATTATCTACTTTATTTAGACATTGCTAAAACAATCAATAATAACCATTGATTTTAATTTTAAAGTAGATGTTGTCGTTATTAATTGATTCTTTAACATGTTCTTCTCCCTTTCAAAAAGCAATTTCATTTTAACACATAAATATTATTAAGGTCAAATTACTTCTTCTTTTTACCAAATAAGAAGTCACTTACCTTACTTCCTAAATATGCTCCAATGATTGCTGAAGTAATCGTTCCTAAGTAGTCATCTTCTTCTTCATCTTCTGAAAAACGTTCTTCAATATGATTAATCTTATTATTAGGTATAGGTAAATCATATTTTTTAAATAGTTTTAAAGCTTTATCTAATTCTTCACGAGAATATATATCATCTAAGATGTTATATATATATTGATCGATACTATCGAGTTCATAATTAGTAATATCCATATCTAAGATACGACTTTTAATATTTAATAAGGTATCTAAATCTAATTCGGTAGTATCGATAATATATAGAAAGTCATCTTTATCCATCTTATCTAAGTTTTTATTAGTTAAAGGTCCTTTTCTTAAGATATAGATATCGATTAAATAGGTATCAATACCCATTTCTATCATATCTTTTTTTACTTTTAACAGGTCTTCATAATTCATAACATCGAATTCATCTTCTAATAAGTCATCAACATAATCGGTAGTTTCTCTATCTAATTTAACGGTTAACATCTCTTTTTTAACACCTAATAGTTGTTCTAAAGATAGAGTTCGATTATAGATATAGTTTAATAATTCTTCCTTTTTAAAACGTGTATGCATTATTTACCACCTATTATTATAAGTTTATCATGGTTTTTAACATTATAAAAGCCCATTATGGGCTGATATATAAATGGTCGAGAAGACAGGATTTGAACCTGCGACTCCTTGGTCCCGATCCAAGTGCACTACCAAGCTGTGCCACTTCTCGAGATAAAATAAAAAGCCCTAATGGGCTTTGTAATTCAAATGGTCGAGAAGACAGGATTCGAACCTGCGACCCCCTGGTCCCAAACCAGGTGCACTACCAAGCTGTGCTACTTCTCGAAAAAGTGGTGCGCCCAAAGGGAGTCGAACCCCTAACCTTTAGATCCGTAGTCTAACGCTCTATCCAATTGCGCTATGAGCGCATATTCCCTTTTTCAACATGCAAAATTTGAATTACTCATTAAGTATACCACATTTTTTTATTATTTCAATAGCAATGTTGCTAATTTATTATATTTTCTAGCCTTAATAAATATGCTAAAACAACTAAAAAGAGCTATCTTTTGATAGCTCTTATACAGAATATATATCACCACTGCCGTTTTTATTTTGTTTATCTTGAACGTATTGGTCTACTGCAGAACACCAATCATGGGCACCTTTAATTGCAGGATATAATCCTTTGTCTTCACCAACACCAATATTTTTTCGGCATTCTTCATAAATAAGGGTACTATCCTTATCAGAAGGAGAATAGAAATTATTTTGTAAATCCATTAAATTATAAACAAGATCGTTCATATATTTAACGATTGTAGTATATGTTGCATTCATTCCTTGAAGAATAGATGCTGCTTTTTCAGCGTCTAATGTGAAACTTTCATTTTCTTGTGTACCGCCGCTCATTGAACCTAATTGCTTAGCTGTAGGAAGAGTTGATCCAGTTTCAGATGTTTCAACAAGGTTAGATACTGGTTTTGTATCATCGGCTTCTTTTATGTACTTATCATATTCTTTTAAGACATCATCAGGAATTTCAACACCCTTTTCCTTTAGCAATGCTAATAAATCAGGATCTTCCTTTAATAGATCTAGATAAGATACATCTCCAGATTCAATACGTCCATTAAGATATTCTTGTAATGCTTTTCCATCCATACCTTGGAAAGTCTCAGATTTACTTAATGGATATAATCCTTTATCTACTAATACATCGACAGCATCAGGGTTCTTTTCAGCATATTGTTCAATCGTCATACCAGAACTTTCAATTTCTTCTCGAATCTCATCTTTGGTTTTTAATTCCAATTCTTGAGCAAGAGTTGATTCTTCTTTTCCATCAGTTCCTCCATTAGGAACTTCTGCCTTTACTTCTGGTATTTCTTTAGCTCCAGAGCCACTTCCACTGCCGCCACCAGATGATGAACCACCACCAGTTCCAGCAGAGCCATTATTTCCAGTGCTCTTGCCAGCTTCTGTTAAACCAGTAGCTCCAGAAAGACCTTGGCCATTATTGTTTCCGTTAGTACCACCTTGAGCATTATTAGGATCACCTGTTACGGTATCACCATTTGTAGGTGTTTCTCCCTTAGTAGTAAATCTTGAATCATCATTACCACCATTGTTTGAGCCGCTACCCTCAGAGTCCGTTTTTGGAGGTGTTGTATCAGGTACATCAGGGATTTCCTTCTTACCTTCGTAATCACCACCTGAGCCTTGGCCGCTAGCTTCACCATTGCTTCCGCTGTTGCCGCTCTTATCATTTGAGCCACCGTTATTACGGTCGCCATCATTGGAACTACCATTATTTCGATCGCCATCATTTGATCCTTTATCGTGAACGTTTCCATCATCATAGGAACCCGAATCATCAACATTTTGTTTAGGTGGATGATCTTTATCATAATCTTTTTGACCGGCTTCATAACCATCATGATAATCATCTAAAGCTTTTCTTTCAGCTTGAGCATTATCATATCCAGCTTGCCATGAATCGCTCTTACCAGCATCTTCATTGCCACCTGTACTTCCGGCATTTCCACCGCTATTACCAGACTCACTTCCACCATCACCACTAGGAGTTGATCCGCCACTTGGGGTATTTCCTCCCGTGGTTCCAGAATCGGTATTACCACCAGGTGTTGTACCTCCAGTACTTGGAGTTGTACCTCCACCATTATTTCCACTATCTCCACCGGTTACATTACCAGTTGATCCACCATTATTATCTCCGGAACTACTTCCACCACTTGGCGTTGTGCCTCCAGTACTTGGAGTGGTGCCACCCCCAGCATTTCCGCTAGAGTCTGAGCCTCCTCCTGTACTTCCAGAATCGGTACTTCCACCACCGCTTGGAGTTGTACTTCCGCTACTTCCTGGGTTAGAGCTTCCTCCGGTGTTTCCACCGTCTCCGCCACTAGGCGCAGTGCTCCCACCACTATTGCCAGAGCTACTTCCAGCATCTCCACTAGAAGATGATCCGCCACCACTTGGAGTGCTTCCTCCACTTGGGGTTGAACCTCCTCCGCTTGGAGTTGATCCACCACCACTAGGTGTAGATCCACCACCTACACTACCAGAATCGGTACTTCCACCGCCACTCGGCGTTGTACTTCCACTAGTTCCGGGGTTGGTGTTACCACCACTTCCACTAGATGATCCACCACTTGAGTTACCACTTGAATCAGTATCCTCATATGGCCACCAACTTGGGCGATCTGTAGTACCTTCTGGTAATGCACCAGAACCTGAACTAGATTCAGGAACGGTATCACTAGCACTTGAAGAACTACTACTAGAACCAGTATCACTAGTTGGAGTATCGGTATTACCTCCGATATCATCACGTTCATCTTCAGGTAACCAACTACCCTCTTCAGCATTATATACTGGTGGTATTTCGTTACTCCAATCATAACTTAGGTTTTCATTATTATTAAATTCCATAGTCAACCTTCTTCCGTTCATGAACAAAGACTTTACTGTTTTTTGTTATAAAATATAACCTCTGTACACACTTACCTACTATTATATTTATATCATAATAACAGGCACTTTTCAACAAGTTTAAAGGTTATTTACAATACCTTTTTTCAATTATTTTATGAAATTAATTTAAACATTTTTAAAACTATGTTATACTTAATATGGTGATAATATGACAGCAAGTTGCATATACAGCATAGATATAAATACTAACACTAATGAATCGTTTTCTATATCTTCTGACAATTTTGATCACTTCTATATAGCTAATCTTGATGAGCATGGAGATGAACAAAATTATATTCGTGGTAAATATGATAATATTGATGCTAACTTTTTCATGATTAGGCTTTTAAATAATCAGCTATCTAGTGATGTTATCAATCGTTTATTAAATAAACCTGATATTGTAAATGTTGCTATTAATTTTACTGATGGAACTAGTGAAGGATTTAATATACCAGTTGATCGTAAGCTTCATAATAAAAGACTAATAAATGCTTATGAAGAAGCAGCTTTAGTAGAAGATAATCTATGTATTCTTATCACCGATAAAAAAATAAGATATAAAAAGAACCTATTCGAGTAGGTTCTTTTATTATTGCATTAAAAATTTATCTTATGTATACTATTAGTGACGGGAGTTGGTAGTCCCAGCTTATCTTCAGCGACCTAGAAATAGGTTAAACGCAAAGTGGAAGGACATTGCCTAGTACAAAATAGGCTTCTACCAATACGAGCTTATCTTTATGATAAGTTCTTTTTTGTAACAAAAGGGTGTTTGTAAATGTGTTTGAAAATTAAAAAAACAACGTAATCACGTTGATTATATTCTAAAATGGTGTCCCGTTGGGAATTCGAATCCCAGACCCTCTGATTAAAAGTCAGATGCTCTACCAGCTGAGCTAACGGAACATAAAGATGGTTGCCTCGGATGGACTCGAACCATCGGAATGTCAGAGTCAAAGTCTGATGCCTTACCACTTGGCTACGAGGCAATTAACAAAAAGTGGTGGAGGGTCATGGATTTGAACCATGGAACCCGAAGGAACAGATTTACAGTCTGCCGCGTTTGACCACTTCGCTAACCCTCCAAATACGTGGTGCCGACAGAGGGAGTCGAACCCCCAACCTACTGATTACAAGTCAGTTGCGCTGCCAGTTACGCTATGTCGGCAAAAAAATGGTGGGCAATATAGGACTCGAACCTATGACCCCCTGCTTGTAAGGCAGGTGCTCTAACCAACTGAGCTAATTGCCCTTAAATGGTGCCTAAGGCCGGACTTGAACCGGCACGGGCTTTAACACCCGCAGGATTTTAAGTCCTGTGCGTCTACCTATTCCGCCACTTAGGCATATATATTACTATCTATAAAGATAATAATAACATAAATGGTGGCTCCAGCGGGAATTGAACCAGCGACACAAGGATTTTCAGTCCTCTGCTCTACCGACTGAGCTATGAAGCCTTAAATTAAATGGCGGTCCGTACGGGATTCGAACCCGTGGTCTTCTGCGTGACAGGCAGACGTCATAGGCCTCTAGACTAACGGACCATACAACAAAAATGGTTGCGGGAGTAGGGTTTGAACCTACGACCTCTGGGTTATGAGCCCAACGAGCTACCAGACTGCTCTATCCCGCGATAACAAAACAAATGGCGGAGAAAGAGGGATTCGAACCCCCGCGCCGTTGCCGACCTCCTGGTTTTCAAGACCAGTCCCTTCAACCGGACTTGGGTATTTCTCCGGGTCATTTCTTAATGAACATATTGATTATAGCATAGTGATTTTATTTAAGTCAATTATTTTTATTCCTTTTTTAGTAAAAAAAAGGACTTTTTAGTCCTTTTCCTTGTGGATTTCCTTGTATTTACTCTCGATCCATATAGGCAAGTGTTGCTTTAGTGGAGTAAACCCACGTACCGACTCTTTTACTGCTTTCGTATCATCTATTCGATAATTCAAACCCTTTACCGAAAGGACACACCTCTTGTTGCTCTCTGATATCTCTTTTATCTCTACGTAGATACTCTCTCCAACATTGGCATAATTATTAATATCTCTTACAAACTTTTCAGTTATTTCAGATATATGTATTAATCCATTATATTCATCATTTAATTTTACAAAAATGCCGTAACTTTCTACACCAGTTACCGTACCTAAGACAACACTTCCGACTTTTAAGTCTTCCATTATTGCACCTCGGACTAATTATAACAAATAATCTTTACTTTGTATAGCATTTTAGTTTATAATGACCTTGGTGAACACTATGAATGACACTGAGAAAATATTAGAAGTATTAAATCAATTAAGACCTTACTTAAATAGTGAAGGTGGCGATATAGAATTTATTAAATACGAAGATAATTACGTATATATTAAATTATATGGAGCTTGCGCTAATTGTGGATTTAGAGATTATACGATTCAAGATAATATCTATGAAGCTATTAAAGAAGAGGTTAAAGATTGTAAAGGGGTTATTAATGTAGAGCTATAAGCTCTACTTTTTTAACCATTCTATTTGATATATATTATAATCGATATTCATTCTTGAAAGCAATTCTTTCAAGAATTTTTCATATCTAGGAATTAGATCAATTATTTTTAGTAATTCATTCATATCGATGATATCTTCCATATATTCATCTAAGCGATCGAAATAATAACTAGGATATAAAAGTCTTGCTATTAAGATATTTACTTCTTCATTAGAATAATTACTCTTTAAGATATAACGATATTCTTTATCAACATTAATATCTTCTTTAAATACTTTATTCTTTAGATATTCCGAATAATCTCTTATTCGGTAATCAATAATCATTTCTGTAGGATCATAATACTTTAAATAGTTAAAGGGATATTCTACTCTTTTATGAGCTAATACTCTTTTTAAATTAACATTATTATTTTTTAAACGATTTGCTATTTGAATAGCATTTTCACTTAAACCACTATAATAATTAAAGACACTTAAAAATAATAAATCTTTATTATTTTTACAATGTAATAAATCAGCATAGTAATCGAGTCTTTTGGTCCATATATCAGCAATAGCAATATTATGAAAATCATATTCTAATCCTTGAAAATCATACCATTTATCCTTTAGAGAATAATCAATCTTTAATAAAACATAGTTTTTATTTTTATAAGTACTTATAGGTACTCTTTTATGATTTAAAACAATATTATGATAACGAATATGATAATTATTTAAAATCTTAATATTTTCATCTAAGAGATCTTGTTCAATATCTAATCTTTTAAAGAGATAGAGATCATTATTATATCTTAGAATACTTTCATAATCGTTTTCTTTTTCGATATCAAAATAGACATTATAATAGTAATATAATATTTGTTTCATACTATATAATATAAAAAAAGAGCATTTTTATGCTCTTTAATTGGTTTGATTATTAACTGGTAAAGAACCAGGTCCTAAGACAGTATTAGGATTCGTAGTACCAGCATTATAATTATTTGGTAATGTTACAGGAATACCAGAAGGATCACTATTAACATAAGCATTGCTTACACGAGGAGTATCTGGTATTGGTTCCGGAACAGGTATTTCCGGAACAGTTTGAATAGCATCCAAATTGATTAGATTATTAGCACCAACTTCTGCTGTAGCATTTTCTACAGGAGCTGGAGTTTCTTTAGCTACCATATCATTGATAGCATCTACTCCCATATTAATGAAATTATCACTCGTAGGTGTTGCAGCAGCAGGTTGTGGAGCTGCTGGAGTGTTTGCTTCAGGCATAGGCGCTGGTGTAGTTGGAGCACTTGGTGTTGCTGGCGTTGCTACTGGAGCAGTCGGAGCTTCCGCAACTGGTGCGTTAGTTTCCGGAATTGGTACTGCTGGTGTATCATTAACTGGAACACTTGGTGCTACTGCTGGAGCTTCGGCAACCGGAGCGCTTACTTCAGGTGTAGGTACAGCTGGAGTTTCAGCAACTGGTGCGCTTACCTCAGGTGTTGGTACTGCAGGAGTATCAACTACTGGAGTTGGCTCCGGAACCGCTGGAACATCTTGTGCTGGTGTTGGTTCCGGAACTGCTGGAGCATCTGGCTCTGTTGGAGCAACTGGAGCAGCTGGAGTTTCAACCACAGGTGTACTCATCGTTTCGATATTTTCACTAGCAGGTGTTAGTTCTAGTGGACTTCCATCTTGCATTATATATTGTTTAATAGTTTCGATTGCTTTTAGAGCATCCTCTTTCGTCACCTTATCACTAGGACTTGCCATAACTTCCGTTATGGGTTCAGGTGTCGTAGGTGCTGAGGTTGGCTCTGGCGTCAATACTGGAGCGGCTTGCATTACGGATGCGCTAATTGGATCTTGAGCCACCGGAGCACTTGGCGCTACTGCCGGAGCTTCCGTAACTGGTGCTGCTGGTGTTTCTGGAGCAGCTGGAGCAACCGTTTGTGCCGTTAGATCAGGAACCATTGGATGTTCAAAAATACTTTCACCACCTGTCGGAGCAGCTGGTGCAGCAGCTTCTGTTGCTGGAGCACTATCACCTACTACCTCACTATTGAAGAATCCTCCAGCACTTGGAGCATTTTGAATAGCTGGGGTGTCTGGTGCAGTATCTTGAGCATCATTCAATGTTTCCATATTATATTTATCATTTAATGTTTGAATTAAATCGGCTTTAACAGCTAACTTCTTGGGAATACCTATATTTAAAGGAATAGAGTTTAAATCAATATATTTGATATCGGGATTAATTTCACCATGGGAAATACCATTTAATGTTGTTTTAATATGTAACCATTCTTCATCGGTTATCTTATCTAACTCTCCAACATTCGTACCTAATTCACCAACATACATCTTGGTTAAATTATTATCAACGATTTCATTTAAAGTATATAATACATATTTTTTTCCACTAGAAACAAACTGAATGCATGATATACCTTCAGCAACAATACTATTACCGTTTTTATCTATAACAGTTATATTATTATTCATACTTATTCCCCTTTATTCCCATTCTCTTATAAAATTATATCACAATATTACTTCTTTTCAAGCAAGAAATACTTGCAATCATAAGCACAATTTTCTTTAATATAACGATCTAAATTCTTGATATCATTTAAAGGTTTTACATTCTTGTTATCGCTCTTATAAAAACCTTTAATTCTTACTTTACCATAAGCCCAATCACCAAATATATAATCATATCCATTAAAGTAATCGGTTACTTTTTCTTTAACGACTTCACTATCAAAGCCGTCTTTATAATTCTTACTTACTTCATATTCAATATCATTTAATACTATCTTCATGTCCTCACCTTATTATTGATGCTATTACTAAACCAATCATTATTTCTGTAGTTATAATACTTAATAACATTAGTTTATCAACGAAACCATTACCCGTTGTTAATACAATCTTATCTCTTCTTTTAAATAATGGTTTCTTTTCATAATCATATACTCTATTCTCTTCTTCGATAATCTTAGCATTTATTAGGTCAATCTCTTCTGATGATAATAACGCTACCGTTTTAATATCTAAACCACATCTACTATAGCGATT
Source organism: uncultured Bacilli bacterium (assembly GCA_947626015.1). Classification (GTDB taxonomy): domain Bacteria; phylum Bacillota_I; class Bacilli_A; order RF39; family UBA660; genus CAG-582. The sequence continues at coordinate 26,684 of CANQQK010000002.1, forward strand.
AGGATCCAAGAGATTAGGATTGATCGCCATAATTCTTAATTGGGTGTTAGTAAGTCCATACTTACTATCTTCCCATTTCTTAATGATCAAACCATCATTGGATTTTACTAAAGCTTTTAATTGCTTTAATTCCCCTTCTGATGGATTAAATATAGTATCGAATTCTAATATCTCTTCTTCAGTAAAACTCTTTCTCTTAGAACGTTTATCGATCATATCGATAATGATTCTTTCTATCTCAGATATTAAACCTGCTACTTTCTCATGTGATTTATACTTACGCATAAAGAGATAATATTGATTTAAATATTTAATAAAATCTAACATTTCACTCTCTTTTAAATCATACATCAAAAGATTACATTCAAATGCTCTTTCATTATCGATACGATATGGAAGTAAGATTGACTTCTCTCCATAGATTATCGTTAATGCCTTAATAACAGACATTTCAAATGTATAACAACGTTCATATTCCCCGTTTTCTTTATAACTCATGTATGACTTAATACCATACTCAATAGCTGGATTAATAAAATACTTTTCTACATATCGGTATTCCATATAGTCACCTACTATAACAATAATAACATAATTAATACAATAATTCTAGTGTCAAGCAATGTCCATAATACTTGACGTATTCTTGTAATTACCATTGTAAATACTAGGTACTTTGCCATTGATAACCTTAGAACCTAAAACCATTCTAAAATCTCTTTTTAACATTTCTTCCTTATAAGGCATAATAATCTTTTGTTCTAAAGATATCGTTAAAGTAACATTTAATAAAGCATTATTAATACCATAATCGATTACTTCGGTTTCAATATTACCTAAAACATGTTCATACATACTTATCATAATCGGTATTCTTGCTCCTAAATAAGAAAATAATACCCCTGGAGCGGCATATCCAAGGGGTATTAAAAGATATAAATTATTATTATAACTATGTAACTCACGATTATTAGGGGTATTACTTATATTACCATTTTCTAAAGCAAATATATTATCTTGAATATTATCAATAATACCTTTCATAATGTCATATGCTTCATTATAATTGGTTTCAACATAGATAATCTCTTGATCATCATTTAAATATATATTGATAAGATCATCGATATCATTCTCTGGTAAGATATTCTTCTTAATAATTAAGGTATTGATTTCTTCCGTTTTAGCAACAGCAATATCGATGATCTTAGGAGATATATTCTTATTATAGAAATGTAACATAATAAGCGTTACGATAATAATTAATAATATTATTAAATCTAAATGTTTACCTTTAATACTTTTCGTCTTAAACCTTTTCATATTAAAACTTATTCATTTATTACATAAATAAAACCTTCTTACGAAGGTTTATTTAACAAATAATCCTAGATCTAAGATACCATCTAATATATAAACAGCACCTATTACTAAAGTAATTACTACTAAGAAGATAATAATCTTTAAGATTAATGCTCCCGTATCTTTAGCATCAACATCAGAGAACTCATCATATTTATTAACATCAATATCTAATTTATTTAAAGTTTCTTCGATATGATCTTCTTCCGCTTTTTCCTTTTCTCTTTGTTCTTCCTTTTGTTCTTTAATAACACTCTCTTCGATGCCTTCTTCATTAGATGATTCTTCATCTAATGGTTCGATTTTAACATCTTCTTCATTTTCTTTTTCTTCATCATCTTTAAGATCACTTAATAAATCTAAAGCTCCGGAAGCTTCTTTAGAAAGATTCTTCTTATTCTTAGTTTCTAATTCCGTAATCGTATTGATTAGATTCATTAGATTATCTTCTTCCTCTTTCTTAACGGTTGTATTCTTAGCTTCTTCAACCTTTTTAAGTTCGAGATCTAAATTATTAAGAATCTCATATTGAGCATCTCTAATCTTTTTTAAACGTTCTTTACTATAATCAATGGTTTTACCTTTCTTAGCTTTTTCTAAGACAGCATTAATATCATATTCCTTAGTATCTTGTAGGGGTTCTTCAATGATTGGTTCATCAAATTCAGGTACTTCAATACTTTTTCTTTTAGGAGCTTCTTCATTATATTTTTCATCTAAAAATTTTCTAATCTTACGAACATCAATGGATGAAGCATCTTCTTCGATGATCGATACATTAGAATTAACATCAAAATTAGTTAAGTTGGTATTACGTACTTCTTCATAGAGAGATTGGTTCTTTTGCATACGAGAACTTACCTTATTTTCGGAAGTATTATACTTTTCCATTCTAGATTGCATAGCTCTCACCCTACTCATTAAAATTTTATCATATAAAGTCAATATTTGTATATACAAGTTGTTTTTTTTATTGTAAATTTGTATAATTTAATTAGAACGGAGGAAATAATTAATGAGTAAAGTTACTGTTGATAAAAATAAGTGTGTAGGATGTGGAGCATGTGTTTCTATAGCTCCTGATAACTTTGATTTTGATAATGAAGGTATTTCTACAGTAATCAATGAAGAGGTTACTGAGGAAGCTAAGGATGCTGAAGAAGCATGTCCAGTACTTGCTATTGATATAGTAGGTGAAGAAAAGAAGGAAGAGGATGAATAATAATCATCCTCTTCTTTTTATTCACTATCTTCGATGAAGGTTTTACTCTTATGAGGTTCATCAAATAGTAAGTCATTATAGTTTTGTTGTCTTAGTGCTTCATAGACCATTATAGCAACAGTATTAGAAAGATTTAATGCTCTTACCTTATCGGTCATTGGCATACGCATACAATGATCTAAATGAGGTTTTAAGAGTTTTGGTGGAATACCAGTAGATTCCTTACCAAACATAAAATAAATATTTTCATCACTGTTACTATAATCAAATGAAGTATGAGGTTTATGACCATAACGAGTTAGATAATAAAATGTTCCTTTATTTTTACTATAAAAATCATCGATATTTTCATAAACCGTATAATCACATTTATCGATATAATTTACTCCACTTCTCTTAATATACTTTTCATCTAAAGAAAAACCTAATGGTTTAATTAAATGTAATTTAGAATTAGTTGCTACACAAGTACGCATTATATTACCAGTGTTACCTGGTATCTCTGGTTCAAATAATACAATATTAATCAATTTAAACACCTCGAAGGTATTATACCACAGAACGTGGTTTTCTTTTTGTAGTTTTCTCCTTTAGAGATATTTCATATATAAAGAATGATATCAACATTGGTGTTGATACTGCTATTGGTTGTAGATAACGCATATGACCATTTACTGGTGATACAATACACATCAATAATGTTACATATAATGGGAAACATAATATTAAACTTTGAATCTTTTTCCTCTTAAGTAATTGGAAACTGATAAATATCAAGATCCATACATATATTGGGCAAGAATATAAAAACCCTATAAGAGGTAGATTACTAACAATATTAGCAATTTGATACAAATTATTTCTAGCTTCCTCTGTACCTTCTCTAAAACTTATATGATATTTGTTGTTACGAGATTCGATACCATAGAATCCTAACTCTTCACCTATATAGTTTTTCTTATCAGAGAAAAAGTAACCATATGTATTCTCTAACGTTGCATCGATATAGATAAATGGATGTTTAAAGAACATACTAAACCATGCTTTATAATAATCTTTTAAAATTTCATTACTTGGGTAATCAAATATTTCTTGCTTAATATGATCACTTCTAACGGGATTATATTTATTAGGCAACTCCATAATATCACATTTGAATAATTTTTGAATCTTATCCTTCTCTTCTTTTGTTATATCATTAGGGTAATACTTAATGTACCTTGCGGTTTGTTGCAATGGTATTGACATTCTTTCCCTAATAAGAGCTGGCAAAATATCCATCTTTGGCAAGAATATATTTCCATAGATATAATTAGCAGATAATATAGAAATAATAATAAGAATTATGCAAGCTTTCTTTTCTTTCATAATAATATTATATATTAATAAAGATATCATACATATTATTCCTACATATAATCCAGTATTTCTTGTACAGAATAAGAAAAGATACATTATTAATAATATTAGATACCTATGAAAACGCATATCTTTCATAATTCGTATATGATAATACTGATATACAAAGATAAATAAGAATATCAAATAATAAATTATATCTTTTATTAAAGTTATAGAATTAATTGTCCAAAAAGGAAGGAAAGCATAGAACATTAAAGTTAGTACCCTAACAATAAATGGACTATCAATCTTTTCTTGAATCTTTAAACAATAAGCAAATGTTAAAGCATTTATTATGGCTTGTATCATAACATAAATAAAGACACCAAGATTTTCACTACCTAAGTAGCGACCGAAGTCTAACAGCCCACCCATTATAAGGGTTAATATTGCGGGATGATGATCATTAAATGTCCATACTCGATAATAAAGATTTAATTGCCATACACCATCATACGAAACAGTCCCAGGATAAAAAAATATTAAATAAAATAAACTCATTGATATGGTTAATATAAATGCGCTAAGAAAGGGATGCTTATAGAATATAAATTCCCATACTTTATTAACCTTAATTTTGCTATCTTTGTATTTGTTTATTAATAATTCTAAATAATTAATTAGTAAATATAAGAAAGTAGTCATACTTATTAAAAAAACAACGGTCATTATAATGTTATAAATATTAGCCCATAGAATGGTTATTGTAAATGCTTTTTTAAAGCATTTATAAATTAATATAAAAACCGAAAATATAAATGCATTAATTGCATTTAATGGTTCAACCTTTTTAACCTCTTTAATCATTTTAGATATTATTATGCATAATAATATAAATATTAATGGATATACATAATTAAAGAAGTTAACATCGGTATTTAATCGACATATATTACGACTTATAAAAGTCATGTTATTACAATTTTCGTATAATGATGGTACCCAACTTATAAAAAACACTAATAAAAAAGATAATAATGTAGGTACTATATTAAACTTTTTCATTTAATCTCACTCCATGAAATGTATACTCAATCATGATACTACAAATATACATTTTTATAAAGATGTTTTATGAAAACAAAAAAGACAAGCATTAGCTTGCCAAATTATACATATCTATAAGTTGTTCGAAATCATCTGCATTTAATATATGATTATCGGAATCAGCTGTATAAGAAGGTTTACCTTCTTTATAAAATACTACAGCTGGGAATGCACTAATTCTTAAATTATCTTCTAATTTTAGAGTATTATTTAAGTCTTCCATAAAGTTATCATCATCTTTTAATTCTGTAATATCTAGATACATTACATTATCTATTAAGTTCTTTTTCTTTAATACTCTTTTGATATCATTTTCATTTTCATGAACCGTTTTATCTTGTAGATAACTTATTACTAGGAAAGTATCAGCATTAATTTCCACTGTTGTACTCTTTAAATCATCATATAGTACAACATTAGTTGCTAGAGGTGAAACATTAACTTTAGAGTCTTTATAATATTGATACAAATTATAGCTTGCAAAACATGCACATATAATTAGAATGATTAAACCTATTAGAATAATATAATTTTTTCTAGGAATATTTCTCTTTGTCATACAATCACCATCCTCATATATATCATAACAAATTATATAAATCTTAACAACCAAATATTACTAACTATACATAAAAAAGGCTAGTTTTTAGCCTTCTTTGTACTGCTTGGTTCAGGTATTTGATCAATACCATTAATTGCTTCTTGTAGTCCTAAATCCTTTTTAATTTTAGTTGTTGATATGCCTTCAGTACGATCTAGATATACCACTTCACAATAATCTTTTAAGTAATCAAACTTATCAGATCCTGCCCAGTCACTACCCATAACAACAATATCGATATGATAATCTTTAACATCAGATATCTTTTGTTCCCAGTTTTCTTCTGGGATTACTAAATCAACATATCGAATTGCTTCAAGCATTTTCTTTCTTGTTTCATAGTTATGATAAGCTTTCTTACCTTTTACTTCATTAAATTCATCAGTAGATAACGCTACTACTAAATAATCACCTAAAGCTTTAGCTCTTTGTAAAAGTCTTATATGACCATAGTGTAATAAATCAAATGTTCCATAAGTTAAAATTCTTTTCATAGTTAAGCCTCCTCTTGAGTACTAACAACACCCATAAACTTTTCGTATTCTGGAATAACTTCATCAGCAGTACCCATCATAACAACTTCACCTTTTTCAAGCCATAGTACTTCATCACATAATTCTTTGATTGTACCAAGGCTATGAGATACGATGATAACGGTACGACGCTCATCGGAAATAAGTTCTTTCATCTTGTTATAACTTTTCTCTTTAAATTTTACGTCTCCAACGGATAACACTTCATCGATGAGCATAATATCCGTTTCAAGTATTGCTGTTATAGCAAATGCTAATTTGGAATACATTCCAGAAGAATAAGTTTTAACAGGGCGTTTTATAAAATCGCCAATATCAGCAAAATCAATAATCTCTTTTTCTTTAGCGGCTATTTCTTCTTCAGAGAATCCTAGAAGCATTCCTGACAAATAAATGTTTTCTTTTCCAGTAAGTTTTTTATTGAATCCTACTCCAATAGATAGTAAAGAGATTGAATGTCCATGAAGATCAATACTTCCTTTATCAGGAGAAAAAATTCCAGCAATTGCTCGAAGCATTGTTGATTTACCAGCACCATTTTGACCAATGATGCCCAAAATTTTTCCTTCTTCGATTTCAAAACTAACACCCTTTAAAGCGTCGAAAACCTCTACCTTATCTCCTAGATGTTTCCATGAAGCTCTAATCGAAGTCTTTTTTAATCCTCTATAACTTATATATAGATCTTTGACAGAAACAGCTATGTTTTTTTTCGACTTCTTAACTTTTTTATTCATTTTTTTTGTCATTATATCACCTTCGCATAACTATTTTCATTTTTATGGATTACATGAATTCCAATTGAACATAGTACTAAACCAATAATTAGCCAAAATATTAAACCCTCAAAGCTTGGTATTTTATTATATAACATACATTTTCTCAATTCATTCATACAGAAAGCAATAGGATTAGCTCTCAATAGGAAGTAACAAAGTTGCGGATTCTTTGTACCTAGTCTTTCAGTGATATTATAGAAAATACCAGATAAATAGAAGACCATCCTAAGTCCAATATTAGTTAAATTTCCTAAGTCATTTAAAGTTACACCGTAGTGCATTAAGATCATACCAGCACCAAAGGATATAATATATAATACCATTAATATAGGTATAAAGAATACTAAATGCCAAGTAATAGGAACACCTTGATATATCATTAGCAAGAATGTAATTATTAATGAGATACCCATTTTAAATAGATAGGTAAATGATTTGGCAAGCAACAATATGTATTTAGGAATATATACTTTGGTTACTAAATCTCTATTATTAATTATTAACTTAACACTACCAGTAATCATTCTATTAAAGAATTCCCAAGCTGTAAGTCCAATGAAAACAAAGGATGCAAAATATGGAGTATTATTTGGAAATACTACTCCAAAAACAAAAGTATATATAAGCATGAAGCAGAATGGCTCGATAATCCACCATAACCAATTTAAGTAAGAGTCTGCTACTTCACTCTTTAATTCTGCTTTAGCGCTCCTAATTGCATATTTGAAATATTTTCTTATATTATAGAAAAATTTATTCATCTATTATCAGTCTCCTTCTGAGTTTTATTCTTTATTAATATTTCTATAATCTCTTCTATACTATTATTATAATTCTTATATATTAACTAGTTTTCTCTTTAAAGATTTTTCTATCTATTTTTGGAATAATGTAACTACATATAGAAGTTAAAATAATTGTAACAACCACAACTATTAGTCCATACCTATATGGATGAATATTATATCCGATATAATTTAAATATATCATAGGTAATCTTTGTAGTATGTATACCCAAAATAAATTGTCTCCAAACCATTTTAAAATTGGATTAGATATATTAAACTTCATAGTTATTCCAACAACTAATATACAAAAAGCTATAGATAATAGTTCATAATACATAAAACCTTTTATAGCATATTCTTTTAATATAAGAACAGACGTTAAGGCTAGAAACATTGAAATAAAATATTTCTTATTATCATGTAAAATAACTTTTTCAATTTTATCTTTATAATATGAATATATCATACCAAATGGATAGCACCATAAAGTATTGTAACAATAATCTGGTCTATGCATACTTAGACACAAAGTTAGTATAAAAGTTAATAAAAAAGTCATCCTAATTGCGTGCTTATCATTCTTATCAAATAACTTAAAGCTCAAATATGTTATAAAGTATAGAAAAATAATCCCAAATATATACCAATTTGAATTACCAATGGCACCCCATGCAACATATGAAAGAAAAATTGTCTTAATAGGATAATCTTTTTCCACAACAAAAGACATTAGTAAAAATAATGTAACAGCAAAAGCAAAATGTAACCATGTCTTTAAACATCTATTTTTTGGAATAGAGTTAACATATTTTTGCTTTTTCTTTTTTATTGATTCATATACTCCATATCCAGAATAAAATAAGAATAATGTAACCATTAATTGTCCAAGCCATTTAGCACTTTCAATCATTAAGAAGTTTTTTGCATGACTTAATTTTAAGAAAACTTTCATATGTTGAAAAATTACAATAAGTATAAATATGCCCTTAACGCATGAAGTACTATCTTTAGAAAGATATGACTTATTGAAATCTTTAAAATACACTTTTGATCCCAATATAATTAATGCTACAATTGTTAAAAAATATAAGTTCACCTTAAACTTCCTTCCTTAATCAATTAAATTATAGTTTCTTAATTTCTTTGTAAACTCTTTCACAATTATTACTATCGTGGAATGCGAAAAACTTTTCGACTCTTTTTTGATATTTATTTTCCATCTTACAGTCATTTTTTATCATTTCAATTAACTTATTTATGAAAGCATTATATTCTCTACAAATAGGGCCAAAACCCATCTTGTCAAAGTCAAAGTATCCTTTATCATAGATTTGACCAGCGTAGAATTCCTCTTCATCATCTTGAAAATAAATAATTGGTTTATTTAAATAAGCGAAATCAAACGCAATAGAAGAATAATCTGTAATCAACAACTTGTTTTGGCAAAACTCTTTTTGATAATCTACAGTTCCTTCTTCAATTTCTACAAAGTCATTCTTTTCGAAATCTTCCAATTGGCACATAACATTAGGATGAGGTATGAATCTTATTATATATCCATATTCCTTTAAAACTTTTTGTAACTTTTTATCATTCATAACTGAATTTAAAAAATCATAATAATTAGATTCTTTAAATTTGGGATTATAAACTCTCAAACCATTTTTCTTATCATACTTTGTTGAAAGAGTATTTCTCCACGTCAATGAAAGCATAATTTTATTTACAGTTTTATACTTCTTTTTATTTCGTTGCAAACCATCATATCTAGGTAGCCCCGTTAATTTTACTACATCTTTGCCAAATTGATATTTATATTTAAAAAATGAATTATATTCATCAGTGCAAGATGTCACAAACATATCAATTTTTTTAGAATTGACATTAAGCCATGAACTTAAATCATTATAAATAACTCCATGTTGTAAGAAAATAAATTTAAAATCATATAAATCCTGTATAAAAATGCCACTTTTTCCTAATGGATTTATTATATAATTCTCGGCATGTGAAGATAGAACATAGTCAGCACTATGAAATAGTAACTTATATTTAAAACTATTAGGATCAATTACTTTTCCTATCTTAGACAATCTTTCAAAATCGGAGCTATCCTTGGTTAAAACAAAATACACATTTTTATCAGGATGATTTTGAAGCATATATTTGAAAAAATGTTCTCCGTTGTCATCAGCCTTTGCTACTCTATCTGATATAAACCATAACTCTCTTGTTTTAAATAATCTGAAAATTTTAGTTATCAGTCTGGCTAATATTATCTTATAGTGCTTCGATTTCAATAAGGATAATTCGTTTCTAGTTTCATAATAAAATGACTTTAAAACATTTCTTTTTTGCTTACATATTAGATAGTTTTTTTTAACCATTGTAATATTTTTCCCAATATGATGATAACTGCGAGGTAGATACGATGTTAAAATTGTATTATTAGTAAATCTTGGAATTATGTAATTGTCTCCATATCTAAATTCCAAAGCCGTCATATCATCAACGTTAATCTCAAACGATATTCCTTTATAATTATGTAGCATCTTATCATTAAATGTTTTAATATTATTATAAGTGGCTAATTCATAAGTTTTGAATGGTACCTTTTTATCATCATTAAATATATTTAACTTTTTTTCATTAATTATATCATTATCAAATTTACCATAAATTTTAATAATATTGTTTTTTACATATGTTTGATCTATGTTAAAAAAGTTTAAAGTCAATTGATGATATTTTTTTTCACCAATAAAAAGGAAATTGCCAGAAAACTCAAAAAGATCTTTTTTTCTTTTACCAGTCTTTAGTTGTAATAAGAACAACTTTTGATAAAACGTCAATTTTCTATGATTTAAGATAACGTCATCTGAAGTTTCCATAATCAAATCTGTTAAAAGTTTAACATATTCTCTTTTTTCTTCTGGAGTCAAGGAATAATTGCTATTCATTGCTATTCTCCAACCCAAATCATAGCAAAAAACGTATTGTATATATGATAATACTTCTCCATATTTTTCCTTCGACAATTCATATAAATGCCTAAAAGTATCTTTCGGGGTTATTAAATACCAATCAACTCTCTTTGTTTGAGTTTGTATAGCAGAAGTTCCAGCTAGTCTTTTTCGATAATGGTATACTGGTTTTTTTAAAACCATCATATATTTAACATCAAGTAAAATTTCATTTATAAACTTACAATCTTCCCCATACTTTATTTTTTCGTCAAAACTATAATTGTTTAAGATAGAAGTCTTAATAAATGCATTATTAACGCTTAATTGTGGATAAGCTTCATCTTCTAAAATGTTAACTACTTTATCTTCCTTAAATTTAAAATTTAAGGGATGTCCACCCTTTCTGGCCTCAAAAAACATCATCTTGCATGAAAAAACGGATACATCTGGGTGTTTTAAATAATTTCGATAAACAATTTCAAAAGTATCTAGTCCCCACTTATCATCACTATCAAAAAAATTTGTTAATTCTCCAGTAGCATACTCTTTACCTTTATTCCTTGCTGAAGAAACTCCCCCATTTTCTTTCTTTATATAAATGACATTGTCAGGATATATATTTTTATATTTCAAGCATATTTCTTCGGAGTTATCTGGAGATCCGTCGTTTACCAAAATCAGTTGAATATTCTTTTCAAATCCTATGGTTTGATTAACTACAGTTTCAATGGTTTCTTCCAAATAATCTTCAACATCATAAATTGGAATTATAATTGAAAACTTAAATTTTTTGTTCATAATAATACTGCCTCCAAACGAATAATAAAAATAATCATAAAGCATTCAAATAAACAAAACTTGTAAAACACTTCATAATATAGTATAAAAGAAAAAAGAGATATTTTCAATAATCTCTCTATCTTAGTTTAAAATTAAATTGTCTCTTTTTATCTTTTAAAATTAATACATATCCAATTAACATTGGCATAGAAAAAATAATTGGGAAGGCATACCTCATTACACCATTTACAGGCGATAATAATAATAATAATAATGCGGTAAAAGAGGGTATTGCTGGTATTATATATTTAGTCTCTTTTTTCAATAAGATAATTGCACATATTATTATCAAAAGCCAAGTATAAGTTGGTATTGTATAAAGCAATCCTACTAATGGTAATTTCATTGCTAGTTGATATATATTAAATAATTTTTTTCTTGCGTTTTCTCTCCACTCCACACGAGAATATGTTATTCTCTTGTCAATATAATTCCATGAATCACTAGCAGCCGGCAAAGGACTTTTTATATTAAATCCTCCAAAATACTCATAAGTACTATTAACAAAGGCACTTATATAAGTACTAGGAAATTTAAAAAATAATTTTATATATACTAAAATGAACTCTTTCATTTCTTCTGATGTATATTCTTTATTAAATAAATTCGCTTTAACATAATCAACATTATTTGGCACATAATATTTTTTTATATTTTTATAATCAAGAATTCCTTCTATAGCATTTAGTTCCTCAGAAGATAAATCATTTTCATGTGTAATTATTAATCTACTAATTTGTTGTATAGGAATCGCCAATGGTTCTCTCACACTACCTGGAGTAAAGTATAGCGCTGGATATATAATATCGGATACAACAATATAAAAAATCACTGTTATAATCGTTAAAAATATTTTTCTGCTTTTAATTTTTTTAAATAAATAAAGAATACTAGAAACAAGTAATACGATTAAGACTGAGTAGATTGCCTTTTTGTTTAACAAAACCAATATCGAAGAAATTATAATTACTTTTAAAATGTCTTTTAAACTAATGTTTTCATCTAAAACAAGTTCCATAAGAGTGATTGTATATAACAACATAAATATGCAATATGGCAAGTCTTTATAAATTGCAGTAGAAAAAATAGTTAGGTAACCAGTTAATAAATAGAACATCATAATTCCAAGTCTAACTAATAAAGGAATCTTAAACTTTTTTAATATCAATACACAATAAGACAAACATCCAACAACTAAAGCAACTTGCAATAATACATTTAAAAACAAACCGATATTACTATTGCCAAGCATTATACCAAAATCATTAATTAAGCCTATTACATAAGTATGTAATACAGAATGATGCCCATTAATATAGACTTCCGGGTTTAAAAGATTAATATATCTAACGGAAGCGGTAGGTAATCCATAGTATTGTTTTAATTGATCGAATGCGTCGTAGCAAACATCTCCAGGATAAATTACAAATAATAAAGGGATATAAATAACCGCTAAAGCAATAATTGTAAAAATCAGCGGATGTTCTTCAAAAAAGAAATTAAGTATTTTGTTTTTATATGTATGGTTTTTCGAAGTTAACATATTCCAAATAGCGGAAACAATATAATAAAACAAAATGAAAAAGCCAATAAAAATGATAATAGACTTAAACGCCATGAAAAAATTTGAAAATAAAATATGCAGTCCATTGTATTTAGTGTAAATTAAGGCTAATAAATTTGATATGCTAATTAATGATGAAATCAAGAAAATAGTTTTCTTATTTTTTGCCTTTTTATAATTTTTGCTAATTACTAAGCAAATACCTAAAAAAACAAATAAATATATGTATACATTATATGTGTTAATAGAATTGACAAAACTTCCAGACTCATTTAAATTAAAAGCAAATGCAATGGTTGCTAAAAATCCCATTATAAATACATAAACTTTTTTTCTCATGCAAATATCCTCCAGCATCATTATAACTAGTTTGAATTAATAATATCAAGTATTAATAATATTTAATACACTACGCAAAAATATTATTAATTTAAATATTCATTTATCAAATTTCATAACAAATCTTCTATTTTTAAAATTGCTTATTAACGGAGTCATTCCAATCTTGATACTTAGAATCGTTGCGATGATCTGGCAATTTATAACGGCTTGCCAAGTATTGACCAATGTATGAGCTTACCTTTAATGCTCCATAATAATTCAGATGCTCACTTCCATCATAACTATCATTCTCCCAGTTAATAGATAGTTCATTTACAACATTCAAGTCAAGATAAGTAGCATTTATTTGTTTAGCTATTTTTTGTATAGTATTATGCTTTTCATAATTCATGTTTTTCATGGAAACAGTACTAACAAATATATAATCTATACCTTTACGATTCAACAAATTTACACATTTCTTAATAAAATACACGTTACCGCTATCTATGCTAGCATACTTGTTGTTTTTAAACATGTACTTCTTGTTTTTCCCTTTTACCTTCTTTTTTACATCGTAGTATCCCTTTTCAGGTTCAGTATGAGTATATTCTATTGAATCAGTAAAATCATTATACTTTAAGGTCTTCCATCTATCATGATAATTAAAAAACTCAAAATAGCGTCCTAGTTCTGAATAAAAAGCATATGAGGCATTAAAATTCAAAAACAAGTTTTCAACTTCAAATACAACAACTTTAGGCTTTTGATACTTCAAAAAGTTACAAAGATAAGCATAAGTTGAGTATGTTCTTTGAGATGCGGTTCCTAAATTCCATGATGTGAATCCAAAATCTTTATATATTTTAAGAGGCATAAAGTTTGAATAGGTTAATGAATCACCTATAAATAAAACATCAATAGTATTTTGTGGCTCTGCTAAGTAGGCATTGGCTCTCATATTATGATAACCAGATTCAGCAGTATTATTTTTAGGAGAAAATATAAAAGAATTAACCATAAGTAATAAAACAAGTATAGAAACAAATAATATTGGCTTTAAATAATTCATTACAATTACCTCCTAAAAACTTGCATACATAGGATCAACTGGAATGTAACCAATTCCATATGCTCCAAAAGTTAAAAGATAAAATATCATTAAGTAATATAACGGCCATCTAACAAATATTGGTAGTTTGCCTATCTTTTCTCTTATTGAGATATTATTTTCTTTTAGTAAACTTACAATAAACACTATTATTAAAGTAATTATTATAATTTTAAAATCTTTTAAATCCAATCCAAGTTTTAAATAAGTTTTATTAGTAAAACTTTCTAAAGTAAATTTACTAAAAATTGATTTAAACATTTCAATTCCTACAGTTAGACTAGGAGCTCTAAAAAATAATTCTCCAAAGAAAACGATGATAGTAGTTCTTATTGATGCAAAAATATGAATAATAATATTATCTTTATTTATATGTGTAATACTATAAAGCTTTAAGAAAAATGGAGCGAAAATATTTCCTAAAAGTATAAAGAAAAAGTGATATAAGCCAAAAAAGATATAAT
>CANQQK010000003.1 GCA_947626015.1 uncultured Bacilli bacterium
AAGTATATATATGATAATCATTTATGTTTAGAGGAATATCTAGAAAACTAATCTTATTAAGTGTATTATATAGCGTAAGGAGATGTATTATGAAAAAGATTATGGTATTATTTTTGACAATATTATTATTGAGTGGATGTGGTGCTAGTGAAGAATCTATAACTACTACAACTAATTCTACCATTAATGCTGATGTGGAAATTAATTCTAAATTTGATATGCAAAGTTATCTTGGAGATGGTGAAATTATTGATGAAGAAGGCAGTTATGATATTTCTAAACTTGGAAAATATTCCCTTAAATTAAAATATCAAGAAAATGGGAAAGAAAAAGATATTATTTTTAATATCAATGTTGTTGATAAACAAAAACCAGTAATTAAATATGAATCCGAATTGAGTACCAAAGTTGGTAAAAAAATTGATCTTTTAAAAGATGTAACAGTTAGTGATAATTCAAAAGAAAAATTGAATGTTAAAGTTGAAGGTGATTATAACTTTAATAAAGTAGGAACTTATAAATTAAAATATGTTGCTATCGATAGTAGTGATAATAAAGCTGAAGAAAATTTTATTTTAAATGTTACGGATGGAAAGACATCTACTAAGAAAACTACGACAACTTCTAAAAAGACGACGACTACAAAAACAACAACTGAAAGCCCTATTAGTGAAGAGGATAAAAAAGCTGCTAAGGATGCTTTTAAGGAAATTGTTGAAAAGGAAAATGCTCCGTTGAGTGTTAGTTTTGATAGTAGTGGTGCTAGTATAAGTCAGTTAATATTATCTTCTAATTCAGTTAATATGACCTTTACTTATAAGAGCAATAGCAAGAATGAATTTACTATTTTCCATGGAACGGATAACTATTATATTTGTACGGGAGGTGCTAGTACCTTCTCATTATCTAGTATGAGTTGTAAAGATGGTAGTAAGAGTATTAGTTATAATGATTTTTTAAACAAAGAAGGAGATAGTATTAAATATTATAATGAATTTTTAGGTTATGCTAAAAACATTTATAATGAATTTAAAAAGACTCCATATGATTTTAAATACCTAACCAAGTAAATATCTAGAAAAAACATCTTAATTATTATATAATTTTAATAGAGGTGTAATGCTATGACGACTATCTATTTGATGAGACATTCTAAACCTTTTCAAATGCATCGTGGTATTGAGGATTTTAAAGAAGATCTATTAACAGCAAGTATTAAGTCACCTTTATCTGTAATAGGTGAAAGATTAGCATCTTCTTCAAGTGCTCATCCAGAATTTACTAATCTCGATGCTGTATGGTCTAGTAATTATGTTAGAGCAATGTGTACAGCTAAATATTTTGCATATCGTAATAAGATTAAGGTCAATATATCGGATAAGATAGGAGAAAGAGTACATGGCATAACTTCATGGGATCAATTACCTGAGGACTATGAGATGCGCCAACTTGCTGATGAGAATTATCGTATTAATGATGGTGAAAATCAAAGAGATGTTCGTAAGCGTATGTATGAATTTATCATGAGTCTTTTAGATAACTATTATGGTCGAAGAGTACTAGTGGTAAGTCATGCAACAGCGATAACTTTTCTTCTTACATCTTGGTGTGAAGTAAGGGATGGCCATATCTATTATCAAGGTAATGAAATATTTAATGGTAAATGGCATTACTGTGAAACATTTAAGTTAACCTTCTCCGATAATAATGTTTTATTAAATATTGAACATATCGAATAAATTGTTGACTTTTTAAATAATAATTAATATAATGAACCTTGTAAAGCAATTGATGAAGACGTCAAATATGGGATTTTATAGAGAAACTGTGGTTGGTGGAAACAGGGAAATGAAGATATTTGAAGATCACTTCGGATGCGATTTAGGGATAATCTAAATACGTTACTCGCGTTAAGAGAATAAGTGCATGAATAAATCATGAATTAAGGTGGTACCACGGAAATATCCGTCCTTTAATTTATGATTTTTTTTATTTTATTAGAAAGGATGTTATTATGAAAAATTTTAAAGAATTAGATCGTCGTAGTGTTCATGAAGTTGAAAGTTCGATCTTAGATGAATGGAAGAAGATGAATATCCTTGATATGACCATTAAAAATCGTGATGGTAAAAAAGATTGGGTATTCTATGATGGACCAATATATGCTAATGCTAAACCAGGAATCCATCATGTTTTAGCTAAAGCTATTAAGGATTCTTTTTGTAAATATAAAACGATGCAAGGTTATCGTGTTTTAAGAAAGATTGGTCTTGATACTCATGGCCTACCAATTGAAGTTAATGTTGAAAAGAAACTAGGCTTTAAGACGAAAGCTGATATCGAAGCTTTCGGTATTGAAAATTTCTGTAAGGAATGTAATAAAGCAACCGCATTAAATATCGATGAAATAAATTTAGTTACAGATATGATGGGACAATTTATCGATTGTGATCATCCTTATGTAACTTGTAGTAATGAATTTATTGAATCTGAATGGTGGATTTTAAAAGAAATGGATAAAAAGGGAGTCTTATATCATGGTGATAAAGTATTACCTTATTGTCCTCGTTGTGGTACGGAATTATCTGCTAATGAAGTATCTCAAGGTTATGAAAATGTTTCTGTAAATACGGTTATTGTTCCTTTTAAGAGAGTTGATAGTGATGAATATTTCTTAGTATGGACAACAACTCCTTGGACATTACTTGCTAATGTAGCAATCTGTGTTAATCCTAATATGACCTATGTTAAAGTAGAATCTATGGGTTATAAATTTATTATTGCTGAATCTTTAGCTAACAAAGTATTAGGTGATGAATTTAAAGTCTTAGATACGTTTGTTGGTACGGATTTAGTTGGTATAAAATATGAACAATTATTACCTTTTGTTAAGGTTGAAGGTAAAGCATTTGAGGTTATAGCTGATGATTATGTTACTGCTGAAGATGGTACGGGTATTGTTCATATTGCTCCAGCATATGGTGTTGATGATAATCGTGTATGTGCTGAAAATGGTATTGCTTTTGTTAATCCAGTTGGTAAGGACGGATGTTATACTGAAGGACCTTGGAAGGGTACATTAGTTACCTCTCCGGACTTAGAGTTAGATATCATCAAATACTTAAAGGAAAATGATAAATTATTTAAGAAGATTAAGATGAACCATGATTACCCACATTGTTGGCGTTGTCATTCTCCACTAATCTATTTCACTAAACCTGCTTGGTATATTAGAACAACCCAATATAAGAAAGAGATTATTGAAGCTAATAAGAGTGTTAATTGGTATCCAGAATTCGTAGGTACTAAAAGATTCAATAACTGGCTTGAAAATATGGTTGACTGGGGTATCAGTCGTAACCGTTATTGGGGTTGCCCAATGCCTATTTGGATCTGTGATGATTGTGGTGAAAAACATGTTATTGGTTCAATAAAAGAATTACAAGATATGTTGATCGAAGATGTTGATGTATCAAAGATGGAATTACATCGTCCATATGTTGATGATCTTCATCTAAAATGTCCACATTGTAATGGTCGTATGACAAGAGTAATCGATGTAATGGATGTATGGTTCGATTCTGGTGCTATGCCATATGCTTCCTTCCATTATCCATTTGAAAATAAAGAATTGTTTGAAAGTCAATTCCCAGCTGATTTCATTGCTGAAGGAGTCGATCAAACGCGTGGTTGGTTCAATGCTTTAATCTGTATATCAACAATTATTTCTGGTAAATCAAGTTTTAAAAATGTTGTTGTAAATGATATGGTCTTGGATGCTAATGGTAAGAAGATGAGTAAATCAACAGGTAATGTTGTTGATCCAACCGTTGCTTTAACGCAATATGGTGCTGATAATGTTAGATGGTATATGTTCTATGCCTCTCCGGTATGGACACCACTTAAATATGATGAAGCTGGTGTTAAAGAAGTTCATTCTAAATTCTTTAACCCATTTAAGAATACTTATTCATTCTTCCAAATGTATGCTAATATCGATCATATCGATATCGATGATTGTAAGGTACCTTACGCTAAACGTGAAGAAATCGATAAATGGTTATTGAGTAAGTATCATAAACTACTAAAGAATGTTACGGATGCTTATGAAAAATATGATTTAAATGAAGTCGTTAAACTTATAACTTCATTCGTATCTGAAGATTTATCTAATTGGTATATTCGTCGTAATCGTAATCGTTTCTGGGCTAGTACTTTAGATAATTCTAAGAAGTCTGTTTATATGACAACCTATGAAGTATTAGTTGGTCTATGTAAGATGTGTGCCCCAATTATTCCATATACTACCGAAGAGATATATCGTAATTTAACGGGTGAAAAATCAGTTCATCTTGCTGACTTCCCTAAATATGATAAGAAACTTATCAATGAAGAAGTTGAAGTTCGTATGGACTTAGTAAGAGATTTAATCTCTACAGGTCGTTATGTTCGTGAAGAAACTAAGATTAAAGTTCGTCAACCAATTGCTGAATGTTTAATCGATGGTAAATATGAAAGCATTTTAGGTGACTTAGTAAATCTAATCAAAGAGGAATTAAATGTTAAAAAAGTAACCTATGTTGATGATTTATCTAAGTATATGAACTTTACGATTAAACCTAACTTTAAGATTTGTGGTGCTATCTTAGGATCAAAGATGAAGGAATATCAAAATGCTTTATTAGATCTAAGTAATGAAGATATTGAATCAATATTAAAAGAAGAAACGATAACGATCGATTTCGATGGAGGAAGATTAGATATAACTCCTGATATGGTTGATGTTCGTATTGAATCTAAAGAAGGATTTAATGTTGGTATGGAGAATAATAAATTCATTATTCTTAATACCGAATTAACTCGTGATTTAATCCTTGAAGGATTAGCTAGAGAATTTGTATCTAAGGTCCAAAATATGCGTAAGACTTCCGGATTTGAAATTGCTGATCGTATTAAACTTTATTATCAAGGTGATGATGAAGTATTAGAAGCTTTAGATAGCTTTAAAGACTATGTCAAAGATGAAACCCTTGCTACTACTTATGAAGTTAAAGATGGTGGGGAAGTCGTTGATATCAATGGTCATGAAGTTAAAGTAAGTATTGAAAAAGAATAGATAAAAAGGGACGTTTAAGTCTCTTTTTGTCTTATAATAAAGGTGGTGATGATATGGCTTTAGATTCCAAGTTATTTGTAACGAAGATTTTCTTAGATCGTGATCATATCGAAAGTTTTGAAGAGTATCCTTTTAATATCCCGGTTGTTAAGAATTTTGAAAGTATTACTTTAAAGAGTCCGGTAACCTTTTTCGTAGGTGAAAATGGAATTGGTAAATCAACATTTATCGAAGCTATTGCAGTATCTTTGGGATTAAACCCTGAAGGAGGATCGCAACACTTTAATTTTAAAACGAGGGAAACTCATTCTAGTTTATCGGATTTTTTACATGTGCAAACATTTAATAAACCATCAACGAAGTTTTTCTTAAGAGCCGAAAGTTTTTATAATGTTGCTAGTGAAGTCGTAAGGATTGAAGAGGAAAGTCATAGTGGTCTGTATGATGCTTATGGGGGAAATCCTCATGAATGCTCCCATGGGGAATCTTTTATCAAACTTGTCCAAAATCGCTTTTTCCCCAATGGACTTTATATCCTTGATGAACCGGAAGCTGCGTTATCACCGCAAAGACAGATGAGTTTATTATGTCTTATCAATGATTTGGTGGAAAAGGGAAGTCAATTTATTATTGCTACACATTCACCAATTTTGATATCATATCGTAAAGGAGTAATCCTTGATTTAGATAATGATTTTAAAGAGACTGCTTATCAAGATACGGAGATCTATCACCTATATAAAATGTATTTAGATGATCCCGATGGTATGCAAAGTCGTCTTTTTGATTAATAATAGATGGGAGTTTTGTTATGGAAAAGAAAATGAGTTCTAGTGTAGTTACTAAGGTTTTATATGAAAACCTAAGAAACTTTTTAAAGGATAAGAAAAGAATACCTCATATCGTTGATATTTCTATCGGTGATGATTTTGGTGGTGAGATGTATGCCAAGATGAAGAAGAAACGTATTGAAAGTGAAACGGGTATTGGTTTTCAAAGTGTGCATTTTTCCGACATTGAATTAGGTTCTTTGATCAATTATATTATCGATTTAAATAAGAATGAAGAAGTTGATGGTATCATGCTTCAATTACCATTACCGGGTGAGTTACATCAATTTGAAAGGATGATTTTGGATTTTATCGATCCCAGTAAAGATGTCGATGGGCTTACAAGTGCATCTCTAGGTAATCTTGCGAGCGGGAAGGATGGCTTTGTTGCTTGTACTTCCTTGGGTATTGAAACACTACTTAAGAGCTATGATGTACGCCTTGATGGTAGTTTGGTCGGAATCATCAATCGTACGAATGTTGTTGGTAAACCCCTAGCAGAGATTTTGCTTCGTGATAATGCGACACCGATTATTATGCATTCCCATACGCGTCATCTAAGTGATGTGACTAAGAACTGTGACATTTTGGTGGCGGCTTTAAACAGACGTGAAAAGATAACGAGTGAATATGTTAAGGATGGCGCCGTCGTTATCGATGTTGGTGTTCATAAGAATGAAGAAGGTAAGACGGTTGGGGACGTGTTATATGATGATGTGTATCCGAAAGCCTCTCTTATTACGCCACCAACTGGTGCTGTTGGTCCAATGACCATTTGTATGCTTGCTTATAATGCGACGAAGAGTTGTTATGGTAGCCCCGTTAATGAATTACTCGATGAAGGTATCGAAGAAGCTAAGAAGTTAATTTTAAAGTAGGTGGAAATATGCGTGGAACTTTTTTATCAGCAATCTATATGCTAATTCATAATGAAGAAGGAAAAATTCTTTTACAAAGAAGACAAGGAACGAAGTTATGGCCAGGATTTCTTGCTTTGCCTGCCGGTCATGTGGATCCGGGAGAAAATGCTTACGAAGCTTTGGTTAGGGAAGCTAAGGAAGAACTAGGAATCGAAGTAGCAGTGGAAGATATATGTGATGTCTTCGTCGTTAATCGTCGTAATAGTAAGATTGAACCATATTATGATGTTTATTTCGATTTGCGTAGTTATCAAGGTGATATTAAGGTGATGGAACCCGAGAAGTGTTCGGCACTTATATGGTGTGATATCGATAACTTACCCGATGATATGATCGACTTTGAAAGAAAAGCCATCGAAGAAAATCAAAAAGGTCATAAATTCAGTGTCATCGATGTCGATGTTGACAAGAGTATGTCTTTAAAGAAAGTACCAAAGAATGAATAATCATTCTTTTTCTTTAACTTTAAATATGCTAAAATTATAGTGAGGTGTTCATATGAATAATCAAGAATTAATAAGTCATTATGAAAAATGCAAAGAACGTCTAGAATCTATTGGGAGGTCACTTTGACATTGCTAGTAAAAGAGAATCTTTAAAAACTCTCGAAGCGGAGTTTAATGACCCCGCATTATGGAATAATCCAGAATATGCTAATGAACTAGCAAAGAAGATATCGAATATTAAAAAAGATATATCTAAATATGATACTCTATTATCAAATATCGATATGAATATGGATATGTTAAAGATGCCTGATATCGAAGATGAATACCTTAAAGATATCACTTCTTCTTTAGAAAGTATAACCAAAGAGGTTGAAGAGTTAGAAGTCGAAACCCTTTTAGATGGGGAATTTGATAATCATAATTGCTATTTGGAAATTCATCCCGGAGCTGGTGGTACAGAATCATGTGATTGGTCCGATATGCTTCTAAGAATGTATACGATGTTTCTTACGAACTTTGGTTATAAGTATCAAGTTATCGACAAGCAGAAGGGTGAAGAAGCTGGTATTAAAAGCGTTATGTTATATGTCGAAGGTGATTATGCTTACGGATATTTAAAGAGTGAGATTGGGGTTCATCGTTTGGTGCGTATTTCTCCATTTGATTCCAATGCTCGTCGTCATACTTCCTTTGCTGCGGTCAATGTTACTCCAGAGATAACAGATACTTTAGATATCGTTATCAAGGATGAAGATATTCGTGTCGATGTGTATCGCAGTAGTGGTAATGGTGGTCAAGGAGTAAATACTACCGATTCGGCAGTAAGAATAACCCACTTACCTAGTGGTATTGTGGTAACCGTTCAAAATGAACGAAGTCAAATAAAGAATAAAGAGATTGCGTTATCGATCCTTAAGAGTAAACTTAAGAAAATCGAACTCGATAAAAGAAATGCGGAAATCTATTCTTTAAAAGGTAATGATAATATTAATTTCGGTAGTCAAATTAGAAATTATGTCTTAGAACCATATAGTTTGGTTAAAGACTTAAGAACTAATTATGAATCCAATATGCCTTTAAAAGTATTGGATGGTGATCTCTATCCATTTATTGAAGCATTTTTGAGGTTGAAAGGTGATAAAAATGGCCAAGATAGTAAGAATATTTAATTTGCTTGCTGGATGTTTAATGGTAGCATTAAGTATCAATTTCATCATCGAACCCGCTGGTTTATTAACAACTGGTTTCGATGGTGTTGCTTTAGCATTACATCATTATAATAATGTTAGTATTGCTCTTAATCTATTTCTTTTAAACATTATCGTTATTGCTTTTGCATCCTTGGTATCTAAAAATCATCGGGATGTTATCAAGACCTATCTTTTACCATCCATTTTGATACCATTATTTATCTTTTTAACATCTTTCTTTACTACTAAGTTTACTATTGAATTACCAGAGATCATGCTAACGATTATCGTTGGTGGTGTTCTATGTGGTTATGGTTATAGTATGATCTGTAAGGAAGGTTATAGTGCCGGAACAATCTTCTTAATCGAAGAGATGATCTGTCATTTTACCCGTCTTCATACCAAGATCTATACTTGGGTATTTGATATCATTATGTTAATCCTAGCTAGTTCGATATTCGAATATAAGATCATTTTATATTCATTGATGATTATTGCGATTACGAAATATATGATCGTTAGAGCTCGTGTTGGTATTAATGATTCGAAGATGTTTTATGTCATTACATCTAAGGAACATGAGGTTAAAAACTATATCATGCATGATTTAAAATATAAACTTACGGTAATGGATGTTAAAGGTGGTTTTTCTAAAAAGAAGAATCATATCTTCTTGACAGTTATATCTTCAAATGATTATTATAAATTAAAGGAAGGTATTAAAGTAATCGATCCGAATGCTTTTATTGCAATAACTTCCACATATGATGTTCTTAATAGATAGAGGTGTAATATGAAGAGAGTGAGAATATTACTATTAGGTCTCTTATGTGTCCTATTAACAGGATGTGCTGATACTCGTAAAGCTTTAAGTCCTGATGAGTTTAGTGAAACCTTAAAGGGTTTAGATTATACAGTATTAGATAAGACTGATACCGTTGATTATGCTGATGCTGCTTATTATGTTAATACGGATGATTTTGAATTTGTTTATATCAATGGTAAACGTCGTTATGATATCGAAGGTTTATTCGTTGAAGAGTGTAAGAATATGGTAAGTATTATTGGTAGTGAAGAGTATGAAAAAGATCTTCATAGTGGTGAAAATTATGCTTATGCTAAGTTTACTACCAAGGATAATTTCTATTATGTATCATGGATTGATGATACCTATATCTATATCAAAGCTTCTATAAGTGAAAGAGAAGATCTTGAATATATCATTGAAAAGTTAGGATATTAAATCCGCTTTTTTTGTATACTTTAATGTAAAGTTATATTTTATTTACATGTCTAATTACATATCTTGGTATAATTACAATAGGAGTTGATATCTATGAAGGAAAAGATAGCTTCTTATGATGCTGAACTTAATAATATCAAGTTAGTAGTTGATAAATTAGTAACCAAACAAAATGCTGATGTTTTTGATAAAATCTGTAAGATGTGCAATGATTTATTTACCAAGGTTTGTGATTATGATCCTAAGAGTTTAAATCTCGATGATATAAAGGGTCTTATTGGTATCTTACAAAGACTTTTAGATATCTGTCATAAGCTTAAAGATTATAAGGATTATCTTGTAGGTGTTGTTACGCAAAACATCAATGCTCTTAACCAAAATAAGGATGCTATCGTAGCCCAAGGTGATAAAGAAGCTCCAGCACCACCAAGTGCACCAATAACTGCTGTCGAAGAGGTTAAGCCTGAAGATGTATCATCTGTAGTAACCTTAAAATTAAATAATGATGAAAATTTTAAAAATGCTGCATAAAGCATTTTTTTTCATATTTTATTCATAAAAATGATATATATTTTTAAATGTAGATGTGATAAAATCTATAATAGGTGAGACTATGGGAGTTAAAATATTTAAAACCCTAGACGAGCAAATCGAAATCCTAAAGAATAAGGGGCTTGTAATTGACGATGTAGATTATGCTAAAAAAATAATCTTAAGAGAGAATTACTTCTTCCTAATGGGATATCGTCACTTGTTTATGGATAGTGAGAAAAATAATAAATTTTTCTTACAAGGAACAGCATTCAGAGAACTATATGCCTTATTTTATTTCGATCGTCAATTGCGAAATATCTTATTTAAAAATATATTGATCATTGAAAATAATACTAAGAGTATTTTCTCATACACCTTATCACAAAAATATGGTTATCGTGAAAATGATTATTTAAAACCTAATAACTATAACCAATCTCCAGAAAAGGTACGACAAGTAAATGACTTGTTAAGAAAGATGAAAAGACAGATTAGAATCAATGGTAATCAACATGAAGCAACCAAGCATTACATCAATAATTATGGTTATATACCTCTATGGGTTGTTGTAAAAGTATTATCATTTGGTATTGTCAGTGAACTATATAATATTATGAAATTTAATGATCAAAAAGAGATTGCTAAGGAATATAACATCGATGTCGATTCTCTTTTGACCTTCTTACCTATATTAGCAAATTATCGTAATCTATGTGCTCATGAGGATATCCTGTTTGAACATAAAACCCAAAAGGTTATACCTGATAATATCTACCATGATGCTCTAAACATACCTAAGGTTAACAATGAATATATATATGGTAAGGGAGATGTCTTCTCCGTTATGTTAATATTCAAATTTATGTTATCTAAGGATGACTTTAGAATGCTAATGAATGAGATATCATATGAAATCGATAAATTAGAAGGTCGTTTACAAACGATAAAGATTGATATGGTTCTTAATCGAATGGGATTTCCAGTGAACTACAAGGTTTTATCTGAAATAGATTAGCAAGGTGGAATTTATGGAAAAGAAAGAAACTAAAAAAGATAATTTTGGAATTAAATTGATGGTTGGAGCTTTAGTTGTCATCCTCGTTGTTGTTGTCATCATGGATTTAGTAGATAGCTATGTTCCGCTAAAAGATATTCTTACGAAGACAGTTAATTATACTACCCAAAAAGAGGTTACCGTAACCGATGAAGGTATTGCTGATGCCGTTGAAAAACTATACGATGCAACGGTTATCGTAAAGATTACCAATGGTGGTAAAGTTATTGGTTGGGGTAGTGGTGTTGTCTATAATAAGGATCAAAAATATGGATATATCTTTACCAATCACCATGTCGTTGAAGATGCCCGTGACATCGTTATTGAATATACCGATGGTACGGAGACATCTGGTGAGGTTTTAGGTAGCGATGAATATGCTGATGTGGCGGTTATTAGAGTTGATGTTAATACCATTAAAGCGGTTGCTGAAATTGGTAAGAGTGAAGGATTACGTCCTGGTGATACCGTTTTCGCTGTTGGTACGCCAATCGATCTAGCATATAAATTTACCGTTACAAGAGGTATTCTAAGTGGTAAAGATCGTATGGTTGAGATGACGAATAATGATCGTTATAATATGTCAGCTAGTGATTCTTGGTATATGAATCTTTTACAAATCGATGCTTCAATAAACTCTGGTAATAGTGGTGGACCACTTGCCAATTCTAATGGTGAAGTAATCGGTATTACGAATAGTAAATTATCTAGTACTTATTCATCTACAAGTATTGAAAATATTGGTTTTGCTATTCCAATTGAAGATGCTTTAAGTGTTGCTGATAAATTGATCAACAATGATGGTAAGATTGAAAGACCCGTTTTAGGTGTCAGTATGGTAACGATCGAAGCAGCTGATTATTATGATATCGATTTAAGCTCTGATGTTACTGAAGGTGCTTTAGTCGCCGATGTTACTAAGGGAAGTGTTGCTGATAAAGCCGGACTTAAAAAAGGTGATGTTATCATCAAGATGGAAGATTATAAGATTAAGGATTATATGTATCTAAAATATTATCTATATCGTTATGATATAGGAGATACAATTAAAATAACCTATCTTCGTGATAATAAAGAAAAAGAAGTATCTATTACTTTAAAGGATTAGTTATCTAGTCCTTTTTTTATTGAAACTTTTAGGTTATAATATCTTTTGAAAAGAGGGATATTTATGTCATTGAAAGCGGGAATTGTTGGTTTACCTAATGTTGGTAAATCGACACTATTTAATGCCATTACGAAAAAGAATATCTTAGCTGCTAATTATCCATTTGCAACTATTGATCCCAATATTGGTGTTGTAACGGTACCTGATAAAAGACTTGATTATTTAAATAAGATGTATGAACCTAAGAGTTTAGTACCAACTGCTTATGAATTTATTGATATTGCTGGTCTTGTTAAAGGAGCTAGTACGGGTGAAGGATTAGGTAATAAATTTTTAAGCCATATTCGTGAGGTTGATGCGATTGTAGAGGTTGTTCGTTGCTTCGATGATAAGGATATCACCCATGTTGAGGGTGGTGTAGATCCCATTAGAGATATCGAGATCATCAATGTTGAACTTATCCTAGCGGATTTAGAGGTTTTACAAAATCGTTTAAATAAGATGGGTAAAAAGGTTACGATGACCAAAGATAAACAAGAACTATTAGAGATCAATACCTTAAAGAAAAGTATTGAAGCTTTGGAACGCAATATTCCTTTAAGATTAGTTGACTTCGATGATAGTGAAAGAAATATCTTAAAGAACTTCTCTTTGATTACCTATAAACCGATCATCTATGCTGCTAATGTTGGTGAAGATGATATCGCTGTTGGTCGTAATGATTATACGGATAAGGTTAGTGAATATGCCAAGAATGAAAATGCTCGTGTCATTACGATGTGTGCTAAGATCGAAGCGGAATTATCTGGTATGAGCGATGAAGACCGAGCATTATTCATGGAAGATTTAGGTATCAAAAATAGTGGCCTTGATAAACTAATCTTTGCAACCTATGATTTACTAGGATTACAAACCTTCTTTACATCAGGAAGCGATGAATGTCGAGCATGGACCTTTAAAAAGGGTATGAAAGCTCCGGAATGTGCTGGTATTATTCATACCGATTTCGAAAGAGGTTTTATTAAAGCCGAAGTAATCAGTTATGACGATTTGGTTCAATATGGTTCGGAATTACGTGTTAAAGAAGCTGGTAAAGTCCGTCTTGAAGGTAAGGATTACGAGATGCAAGATGGTGATATTGTTTACTTTAGATTTAATGTTACCAAGTAAGATAGATTATTCTATCTTTTTATTTCGTAAATATATATTTAGAGGAAACTTATTTGTTTACAAAGAAAATATTCGGTGTTATAATACGCCTAGAGCGAAAGCTCCTTGCTTAGATAAATGCTAAGCCGAATAGACCATAAGGAGGTGTAGAGATGAACAAATACGAAATGATGTTCATAGTTAAAACTACTATTGATGAAGGTGCAATTAAAAGTGTTGCTGAGAACCTAAAAGCAGTTATTACTTCTATGAAGGGTGAAATAACTGAAGAAAAAGAAATCGGTAATAAGAAGTTAGCTTATCCTATCAATAAAGAAGTAACTGGTTATTATTATGTTATTGATTTCAATGCTAATAAGGAATTAGTTGCTGAACTAGATCGTAAAGCTAGAATTGATGAAAATATCATTAGACATATGATTATTTCATTAGATGAGGAATAGTTATGAATAATGTTTGTTTAGTTGGAAGATTAACAAGAGATCCTGAGTTAAGAACTACTGCTACTGGTGTTGCTAATTGCCGTTTTTCTATCGCTGTTGATGGAAGACCGGGTGCTAATGGTGAACCCCATACTGATTTTATTAATATCGTTGTATGGCGTAACCAAGCCGAAAATGTTAGCAAATATTGTAAGAAAGGTTCAATGGTTGGTATCGTTGGACGTATTCAAACAGGTAGCTATCAAGCTCAAGATGGAACTACAAGATATACTACGGATGTTGTTGCTGACAATGTTCGCTTCTTAAGTAGTAAGAATGGCGGAGGTTCTGAATATAGTGATCCAATGCCAGATTATAGTATGGGAGATCAAACAAGCCAACCTACTGATTTAGAAGAAGATCCATTTAAAGATTTGGGTTCTGAAGTAGTTTTGAGTGATGATGATTTACCATTTTAGAAAGGATGAATAAAATGGCTGAATTTTATAGAAAGAAAAAGAAAATTTGTCAAATGTGCGCTGGTAAAAGCGTTGATTATAAAGATGTAGCTATTGTTTCTAAATACATTAATGAAAAGGGTAAAATAATGCCTAGACGTATGACCGGAGCATGTGCTAAACATCAAAGACATATTGCTCAACAAGTTAAGAGAGCACGTTTTATGGCTTTAATACCATTTGTTAAATAATGACACCTTCATGGTGTTTTTTTATTGCTTCATTTTTAATGCATTGTAGGTTATAATTTGATATAATATTTTTTAGAAAGCGAGTGAAAACGATGAAAGTAATTTTGCTTACGGATGTTAAAAAACAAGGTAAAAAGGATCAGATAATTGATGTATCTGATGGCTATGCTACTAACTTTTTAATCAATAAAGGTTTAGCAGTACCTTATAATGATACTAATAAAAAGAAATTAGAAAGAGATTTAAATAATCGTGCTTTAGCAGAAGAGAATTTAATTAAAGAATGTGAAGCATTAAAGAAAAAGTTAGAAAATGTGGTAGTTAAATTTAAAGTAAAAACGGGTAAAGATGGAAGAATGTTTGGTACGATATCTAGTAAACAAATAGCCGATGAATTAAAAAAGATGGGTTATGATATCGATAAGAAAAAGATTACGTGTGATCATTCCCTTGATTCCTTGGGAACACATATCGTAAAGGTAAACTTACATAAAAAGGTTGTGTGTGATTTAAAAGTTATAGCTGAATAGAGGAGTAAGTTATGAATGACAGTAGAAATAATGATCCTAAAAATTTAGAAGCTGAGATGGCTGTCTTAGGATGTGCTTTTTTATCCAAAGATGCTTTAGAAAAGATCAGTGAAGAACTTAGTGCTGATATGTTTTATGATAAGAAGAATGCAACGATCTTTAATGCCATGAAGGAATTGCAAGGAAGACATGAAACGATTGATGCCACAATCTTAAAAAATGAAATTGAAAAGGTAACACCAATCAATGCAGTTGGTGGTGTAGAATATTTAACGGATGTTATCGATTCAGTGGTATCAGCATCAAATGTGGAATCATATATCGATATCGTTCGCGAAAAAGCTTTAAGAAGAAAATTGATCAATGTCTGTGAAGGTATTGAAAATACCGCTCGTGATGAGGGTAAGGACACCTTTAATATTATCGAAAAAGCCGAAAAGGATATCTTCGAAGTTACGAAGACGAGAAAGACTGGAGACTTTAAGACTAGTGCGCAAGTTGTGGCTTCCGCTAATGATCAATTGGTGGCTTTATCCAAAAGAGGTAGTGATATTACTGGTATTGCGACGGGATTTGTTGATTTCGATCATATGACCAGCGGTTTGCATCCTAATGAGCTGATCATTATTGCCGCAAGACCAGCTATGGGTAAAACAGCTTTCGCTTTAAATGTTGCGGTTAATGCTGCTTTATCATCTGGTAAAGGAGTTGCTATCTTCAATCTTGAGATGGGTGCCGAACAATTGATGTTTCGTATGATTTCTGCTGTTGGTGGTGTTGATGGTAATGTTTTGAAGACTGGTAAACTTACCAATGATGACTGGAGTCGGGTTAAAGAAGCTATGAGTGAACTAAAGGATGCTCCCCTATACTTCGAAGATACCCCAGGTATTACGATTGGCGAGATTCGTAGCAAATGTCGTAAACTTCAAAGTCAAAGTCATAATGGACTAGGGCTAATCGTTATCGACTACCTACAACTTATCAGTGGGGGACCAGGTTATGGCAATAATCGTCAACAAGAGGTATCCGATATTTCGCGTAGTTTAAAGACGATGGCGATGGAATTAGAGGTTCCTGTTGTCGCTCTAGCACAATTATCACGTAGCGTTGAAGGAAGGGAAAACAAACGACCAATCATGTCCGATCTTCGTGAATCTGGTTCTATTGAACAAGATGCCGATATCGTTGCTTTCCTTTATCGTGATGATTACTATAATAAACCAGCTGGTCAAACCGAAGAGAATCCTATTTCCCTTTCCGAATTGATCATTGCTAAACATCGTAATGGTTCTAACGGAACCGTGGAATTAGTATTCCAAAAGAATATCAGTAATTTTTCTAATTATGTTAAAAATGTTAAAGAGAATTAGGTGATTTAATGAAAGATAAAATATGGGGGTTATTAATATTAGTTATCGTATCCTTTGTACTCTTCTTTGTTGGTATGGATACGCGTGTACTAGGGGACCCCATTGAAGCTTATCAAGTATACCTTGATGGTGAAAAGATTGGTTTAATATCCTCTAAAGATGAACTCTTAAGCATGATCGATACCGAACAACAAGAGTTAAAGGAAAAATATCATGCATCTAAGGTTTATCCACCAAATGGACTCGATATTAGAAAGGTCTATACCTATGACAATGATATCGTAACTGCTAGTTCGATATATGAAGGTATTAAAGATGAAGAACCTTTTACTATTGATGGTTATACGGTAACGATTAAATATCGTGATGATGTTTTAAACGAAGATGGTACGAAACGTAATCCCGAAGGGGAAAGAAAGATTTATCTTTTAGATAAATCATTGATAAAAGATGCCTTATATAATGTTGCGGTAGCTTTTATTGGTGAAGAAGATGTTGATAATTATAATAAGGGTACCCAAAGTGAAATCGTGGAAACGGGTGAAATTATTAATTCCATCTATTTCGATGATACCATTACCGTTAAAAAGGATTTGATCTCTACCGAAGAATATATCTTTAGTGATGTTAGTACTTTATCTAAATATTTATTATATGGTACCTTAGATGATCAAAAGACCTATACGACCAAATTAGGTGAAGACTTGCAATCGATTGCAACTGCAAATCACTTAAATATCGAAGAGTTATTGATTGCTAATCCACAATATAAGTCTGCAGATGTCTTACTTACCGAAGGTGAAGTTATCAATATTGGTCTAATTAATCCCTTAGTAAATGTCGTTTATCGTAAGACCGATGTTCGCAATGTTAATATTGCTTATACAACGGAATATGTATCCGATAAAACCAAATTAAAAAACTATAAGGTTGTTACGACGAAAGGACAAAATGGTACAAGCCGTATAACCCAAGAGATTCGTTATGTTAATGGGGTTATTCAATCCTTACAGATAACGGAAAACAATGTTATTACACCTGTTATCAATGAGGTTGTTACGGTTGGTACACGTACTGGCGAAGGTAATACGCATTATGATGTTACCTTAGGTAATGATGAATACTTCTGGCCGACTCTAGTACCATTTATGATGTCAACACGTTTTGAATGGCGTTGGGGAAAACATCACGATGGTATCGATATCTTTGGTACCGGTTTTGGTTCACCAATATTTGCGGTTCATGATGGTATCGTTTATCGTACGAATTATAATGCCAATACCTCAACTGGTGTGGCTGTCTATATGGACCATGAAAATGGTTACTATACAATCTACATGCATCTATCAAAGATCTTGGTTAAAGAAGGTCAAAGAGTTAAGAAAGGTGAACAGATCGCTAAGATGGGTAATACAGGTAATTCTGAAGGTACCCACTTACACTTAGGTGTCTTCGTTGGTGATCGTCCATACAGTATGAAGTCACAAGCTGTCGATCCTTGTTCAACAATCTTCAAATGTTAGTTTCGGTCTTAGCAAGTGGATCCGAAGGTAATTCCACTTTGATTCAAACCAAACATAAAAAGATCTTGATCGATTTAGGAATGAACAATAAATACATTACCGAGAAACTTGCGGAATTAAATGTTAAACCAAGTGAAATCGATTATGTTTTAGTAACGCATACCCATAGTGATCATACAGGTGCTATGAAGACTT
Source organism: uncultured Bacilli bacterium (assembly GCA_947626015.1). Classification (GTDB taxonomy): domain Bacteria; phylum Bacillota_I; class Bacilli_A; order RF39; family UBA660; genus CAG-582. The sequence continues at coordinate 18,367 of CANQQK010000003.1, forward strand.
TCCTTAAAAATAATCATCCCTATATCTTCTTAGATGAAAAGATGATGGTCGATCTAAGTTTCTTAAATGATTATGACAAACTATGTTTTGATGGTGATAAGATGTGCTTTGATGATGTAACGATCGAACCCTTTAAGACCAGTCATGATGCTCCTGGTAGTAGGGGGTATATCATCGAAGAGGGTTCTTCATCATTCGTCTATATCACGGACACTGGTTATATCAACTATAAGTTATTCGATAAGTTAAGCAATCGTTCATTATATGTCTTTGAGAGCAATCATGATCCCGAGATGTTGATGCATAGTCGTTATCCAGCATGGCTTCGTAGTCGTATTGCTAGTGATATGGGACACTTATCCAATGACCAAGCAGGATTTTATCTAAGTAAACTCATTGGACCTAATACCAAAGAGGTTGTCTTAGCTCATCTATCTAAGGAAAATAATAATCCTGATCTGGCCTTAAATCGTGTCAGTGAGTGTTTGAAGGAAAACAATGTTGAATTTAAATCCATAATCGTTGCTAAACAAAAAGAAAGAGTAGATTGTATAGAAGTATGATAAAGCTTATATGTGTGGGAAAAATAAAAGAAGAATATTTATCTTTATTGATAAATGATTATTATAAAAGAATAAATAAATATCATAAATTAGAAATAATTGAACTAAAGGATAGCAATATTACCGAAGAAGGTAACTTGATCTTAAAGGCTTTAAAACCTAATGATTACATTGTTACTTTAGAGATTGGTGGTAATAACTTATCATCTTTAGAACTTTCTCAAAAGATTGATACTTGGTTAGCAAACTATGCTAATATTACTTTCATTATTGGTGGTAGCAATGGTATCGATGAAAGAGTTTTAAAACTTGCTAAGTACCGTCTTTCCTTTGGTAAGAATACCTTCCCTCATGGTTTATTTAGAGGGATTCTTTTAGAGCAAATATATCGTTCATTTAAAATATTGAACAATGAAACATATCATAAATGAGGTGAGATCGTGATTGGTAATGATTGGGATGAAAAACTTTCCGTTATTTGGAAGAGCGAAGGATTTAAGAAATTTATGGATATCGTCGATCATGAATATGCAACCAAGACGATCTATCCTTTAAGAGAAAATCTCTTTAATGCCTTAAAGTTAACCCCTTATAAAGATGTTAAAGTTGTAATCGTTGGTCAGGATCCTTACCATGGTGAGGGTGAAGCTCATGGGCTTTCCTTCTCCGTGCAAGAGGGAATAAAGATTCCTCCAAGTCTTAAAAATATCTATAAGGAAATCGCCGATGATTTAGGTATTATTGAACCCAACTCTGGCGATTTAACCAAGTGGGCCAAAAGAGGAGTACTACTTTTAAATAGTTCTTTAACGGTTGTTAAGGATAGTCCTAATTCCCATAAGGATTTGGGATGGTATCGTTTTACGGATTATGTGATTAAGGTTTTAAATGCTAAGGATGAACCCGTTGTCTTTATCCTTTGGGGAAATTTTGCTAAGAGTAAAGCCGTGTTTATTACGAATCCTAAGCATTTGGTGATTACCTCACCACATCCTTCACCATTCAGTGCTAATAGTGGTTTCTTTGGTAGTAAACCATTCTCTAAGACCAATGAATTTTTAAAAAAGAATCATCTTGAACCTATTGAATGGGATTTAAATAAATAATGATGATGGCATAAAAAAAGACCCTAAGGGTCAAATCTTTATACCATCATCTTTTTCATTGAAGATTTCTTTAGCTTCGTAAAATGGTTGAGCATAGATACCATGAATGGAAGCAATGATATTACAAGGAAAACTCTTGATCATGGTTACTAAACGGGAATTATATTTATTATAAAATGATTTTGCGGCATCGATTTTTGTTTGGGATTCATCAATCTTACGCATGGTTTCCTTAAAATCTTTTTTCTCTTCGATTTTCGGATAATCGTTACGAATAACTTCAATTGTTGCTAAGGTAGCCGTAATCTTTTTATCAAAATCATATGAAAGTCCTTTACCTTTTTTAAAACGTTCTAGTTCGGTAAACATTGATATGTCCATCTTGGTATTTTTTTCAATAGTTTTCTTACAACTTTGAATCAAATTATAACAGTTATGTAACTCTTCGATGATGATTTTTTCGGCTTCATCGATTCTTATTTTCGAAAATTGGATTTTGTTATATAATGATATGTAGATAGTAGCAAGAACTGTTACAATGATTATAATTGTTAATAATACGATTATGATTGTTTGCATATTATCACCTAATTCATTATATCACGTATTATATTGATTAGTAAATCAATGAAGTAAGATATTTATTAAAAGAAAAGGAGTGTTTTTGTGAACATTAAAACGATCGTTGTTGGTGATTTAAAAACCAATTGTTATCTTTTAACTAAAGGTAATTATGCCCTTGTTATTGATCCCGGAGCTGAAGGTAAAAAGATCTTAGATAATATCGATAGTAGTATTAAGGTTGTGGGAATTATTATTACGCATTCCCATGATGATCATACAGGTGCGATGATGGATGTCTTTAATAAATATAATTGTCCGATATATACGGGTAATAATATGGTTGATGGTAAATATAATATCGAAAACTTTACCTTTAACGTTATTCATACTCCAGGACATATGGATGATTCGATAACAATCTACTTTAAAGAGGAAAAAATTATGTTCGTGGGAGACTTTATCTTTAAAGGTGGTATTGGTAGAACCGATATGACTGGAGCTAGTCCCTATGATATGAAAGAAAGCATTAAAAAGATCTTAACCTATCCTTTAGATATCACTTTATATCCTGGACATTTTCATTCCACTACTTTAGGTAGTGAAGTTAATAATCTTAATTATTTTCTTAATATAATTTAACGTAATTTATTTTCTCTTCAAATTCTACCCAATTAACGTATATTAAAGGTATTAAATACCAATCATTGGTGGATGGGCTCATCATGATTAAGTGATCTTTACCAGCTTCTTCGATGATACCATCATAGATACGATCACGCCAATCATTGCTATCAGGATAAGCTGCAAAAACCTTAACCTTTTTACCTTTATTAAGTCTTAAGATATTTTCAATATAACTTTGTTCCATGGGCATTACACTATTCGTTTCATTGGATGAATCTGGATATGATCCCATATTGGTTGGAAATGTTGGATTTGGATAATATGATCCGTTCAAAATAATCACCTCAATTAATATTATGAAAAACCTATTGATTTATTCTTAAAGTGTGTTAAGATAAAACTTCAGAAATTGGTGGTTTTATGGCTGATATTAATATTAAACGTATTCAAAGAGAAAGTTATGAAGAAATAAAGTGGTATTTAGATGCCATTATGCCTTATGTAAATTTTTTAAATGATCTATGTTTTGTGGATTATGAAGGTGTTCGTTATATGATTACCCAAAATGGTTTGGATTTCATCATCGTTGCTAGTGCAAATGGTGAATTAAATCCTTATCGTCTTCGTATGAATGAAGAGGGTAAAGTAATCGGTTTTTCTACAGAATTATTCGAATATGATCTATCATTAGAATTTGATGAAGGTGTCTTTGGTGTAAGAAAGGATTGTCCATTAACTGGTATAACGGAACAATTGGTATATTTTCCTAATGATGGGGAACTCGATGCAACGAGTATCGATTTCTACCAAATTCATCAACCTAGTCAAACAGGGGTGATTGCATCATATGAATTACCAGGTAAAAATACGGAACTTAATTATGGTTTAAATTATAGTTATTATCATCAACCTACTAAATTGGTACTTCTAAAATTAAAGAAAATCCTAGGACTTATTGAACATATGGGTTCGGATATTTTCTTTAAGACCGAAGGTAATGATCTATATCGTAAGAATCTCTTATTAGTTCATAATATTTTAATACCAAAACCTTTTGTAGGTTATAAACCAGATATCTTACTTGAACAAATTAAGAAGAGTGGTTATAAGGTGGAAATTCCTAATGATTTAAAGGGTATGATAAGAGGCGATCATCCTCAAGTTAAAACCTTAGAATATGTATCTAAAACATATGCTGATTATACTAAAGGGCATTAGAAATGTCCTTTTTGTTTGCAAAAAAATCTTTACATTTTGATAAATATGATATAATTATTTTAGGAGGTTAATATGAAGACAAAGAAAAAAAATAAATTCTTCGACAAACATCAAGTTTTTAAAGTAGTAGGAATATTTATGATTGTTGCTGCTTTACTTACTTGGGTGATGGAAATTGGTCTTTACCAAGGTGGTGAATTTGTTAATGATGAGATGTATCGTGTAGGTTTATCTGATTTCTTAACATATTCAATGTTTGGTAATTATTATTTTCCAACCCACTTTATAATATTAGTCGTTACTGCTGGATTCTATATGTTCTTAGGATCATTACCAGCATATCAAAAGTTAACGGATAATATTGCTAGAAAGTTTAGCAATCATCCAGCTATCTTTGCTATCATAACGATGGTTTTATTAGCTGCCTTTGCTGGTGTAGCAACTGATTATTTTGCTGCTATTGCTTTGATACCTTTCTTCATTACTGTTTTGAGTAAGTTAAAGGTTGATAAAGTAGTAGGTGTTGCATCAACATTTGGTGCTACCTTGATTGGTATTCTAGGAGCTTCATATTCTGGTAAGGTCGTTGGTGAACTTGCTAAGACCACGACAGAATATGGTTTAGGTATCAAATATGGATATCTACCATGGCCAATATTTATTATATTTGCTGTTAGTTTATTGCTACTAGGATACTTCATCTTTAGAAGATGTCGTAAGGGTTGCGATGAAAAGGATGTCCTTAATGATCTATTTGCTAAGGAAGCTGTTGAAGGTAGACCTAAGAAAAATGCCAAGAAAGTTAGTACACTTCCACTTGCTATTGTTTTAGGATTACTTGCTTTAAATATCGTTTTAGGTGTTATTGCTTGGGAAAGCGTATTCAATATTACGGTATTTAAAGATCTATTCACAAATATTACAACCGCTACCTTATTTGGTGAACCAATCTTCCAATATATCATTGGTAATGTTATGACGGAATTTGGTACATGGGATCTATTGACGATATCTCTAGTAATGATGATAACGATGTTAATTATTAAGATCGTATACTCTGTACCATTCGATAAATTAATCGATGAGTTTGTTGAAGGATTCAAGAGAATTGTTCCAACTGTAGGGATCTTATTGATGATCTTTGCTATCATTCTTTATTCCGGTGCTTACCCAACTATTGGTAATTTCATTCATAGTATTTTATCAATGGGAACGGAAAAACTATATGTCTTTGTTTGTGGAATCGTTAATGGCGTATTCTCACCAGACTTTAGTTATTCATTACGTTATACGGGTTCAGCATTTACTTCAATGAGTAATCTTGATAATGTAGCATTAGCATTACAAACTGGTAATGGATTTGCATCTTTGATTGCTCCTTCTAGTATGATGTTAATGGTTGGACTTTCAATGTTGAAAGTTAAATATACGGAATGGTTCAAATTTATTTGGAAATTCCTAATACTAGTAGCAGTATTATTAATTGCTGTCTTATTGGTAATATAGAAAACTTGCTTAGCAAGTTTTTTTGTTGACTAAAGAAATATTTCGTTATAAAATATGTTCAGTGATACGGAGATAATGTACTTAGTAAAGATATGATGTATCTATTAGAGAAGGAATATCAAAGGCTGAAAGTATTCCAGATTAAATCATATTTTGAATTTCATACATAGGAGTATCAATCGTGTAATCGCGTTAAGATAATAAGTGCATGTAAGTCATGAACTAAGGTGGTACCACGGGAATACCCGTCCTTAGATTCATGGCTTTTTTATGTTAGAAAGAGGGATATTATGCAAGAATTAGCGGATACAATAAAGACGGATTTATTAAAAGAGATTAAAGATATCGATAAAGAACAAGATTTAGTAGAATTAAAAGCTAAATATATTGGTAAATCAGGTAGAATTACTGAATTAACGAAGAATATGCGTGATCTTTCGGTTGATGAAAGAAAAGAGGTTGGTTTAATCTCTAATAAGTTAAAGGAAGAAGCTACGAAGATCATTGAAGATAAGGAAAAAGAGATTCATGATCGTATTCTTAATGAGAAGTTAAGTAAGGAAGTTATCGATATCAGTTTACCTGCTACTAAGGTTTGTAATGGTGCTCCTAATATCTTAGAGAAGGTTATTGAAGAGGTTGAAGAAACATTTATGTCTATGGGATATGATGTTGTTGATGGACCAGAAATTGAAGAGGATAAGTATAACTTTGAGTTATTAAATATTCCTAAGGGACATGCAGCTAGAGATGCTCAAGATACCTTCTATATTGAAGGCGATGAGATCTTGCTTCGCAGTCAAACATCACCAGTTCAAGTTCGTACGATGCTTAAATATCAAGGTAAGGAACCAATTCGTATGATATGTCCTGGTAAGACCTATCGTCGTGATGATGATGATGCTACTCACTCACATCAATTCATGCAAATCGAAGGGTTGCTTGTCGATAAGGATATCTCCTTATGTGATCTAAAGGGAACCTTTGATACGATTGCTAAGAAGTTGTTTGGTCCAGATTGTGTAACACGTTTCCGTCCATCTTATTATCAATTTACAGAACCAAGTGTTGAAACCGATATCTCATGTTTTGCTTGTCATGGTAAGGGTTGTGCCCTTTGTAAAAATACCGGATGGATTACCATTAGTGGTGCCGGTATGGTACATCCAAATGTTTTAAAAAATTGTGGTTATGATCCTAAAGAGTGGAGTGGTTTTGCTTTCGGTTTTGGTGCTGAAAGATGTGCGATGCTTAAATATGGTATCGATGATATCAGAACATTCTATAATACGGATTTAAGAGAATTAGGGGCTTTTGATCGAAAGGATGGTGAGCAATAATGATAAGTTTAAATTGGGTTAAAGATTATGTCGATCTTGAAGGTGAAGATTTAAAAGAACTTGCGGTTAAAGTAACCAAGGGTGGTTTAAATGTTGAAGGCGTTATTACGAACCATATCGATAATTTGGTCATTGGTAAGATCGTAGAATGTTATCCACATCCGGATAGTGATCACTTAAATATCTGTAAGGTTGATGATGGTAAAGGTATTCGTCAAATCGTTTGTGGTGCAAGCAATGTTCGTGAAGGTTTAAAGGTTATTGTTGCTTTGCCAGGAGCTATTTTACCAGGCAATGTTGAGATTAAGGCCGGTAAGATTCGTAATCAAGAATCTAATGGTATGATCTGTGCAATGTTTGAATTAGGTTTGGAAGAGAAGACTGAAGAAACCTATGCTAAAGGTATTACGGAACTTGATGATGATGCTCCAATTGGTCAAGACCCACTTGCATATTTAGGTCTTGATGATACGATCTATGATTTAGATAATCATAAACGTCGTAATAATGATGTTTATTATCATATTGGTTTTGCTTATGAAGTTGCAACGGTTTTAAATAAAAAGGTTAAATTACCAGAAGCTAACTATAAGGAGATTAAAGATAATATTAAAGATCATTTTAAATTAGATGTTAAAACTCCTAAATGTCCATTCTATATGGCGAAGATGGTTAAAAATGTTAAGGTTGGACCATCTCCAGAATTCATGCAAAAACGTCTTAAGAGTGCCGGCATGCGTTCAATTAATAATGTTGTTGATATCTCTAACTATGTAATGTTGGAATATGGTCAACCAATGCATTTCTTCGATTATGATTCCCTAGGTGGACATGTCTTAGTAAGGGATGCTTTAGAAAATGAAGAGATTATCACTCTTGATGGTAAGACACGTACTTTAACAAGCAATGATATCGTTATTACTGATGGTAAGAAACCAGTATGTATCGCTGGGGTTATGGGTGGTGAAAATACCGAAGTAGAAGATACTACAACAACCATCCTTATCGAATCCGCTATCTTTGATTCTGTATCGATTCGTAATACCGCTAATCGCTTAGATCTAAAGAGTGAAGCATCTATTCGTTATGGTAAAGGTTTAAACTATGAATATACGATTGCGGCTATGAATCGTGCTTGCTATCTTCTTGAAAAATATGCTGGTGGTGAAGTATTATCAGGAGAAGTCTTACATGATAAGGTTGATAAGACCTCTAAGGAACTTGACTTTGTTGGTGATGAAATCAATAAGTTACTAGGAATCAAGATCAGTGATGATGATATTAAAGTAGAACTTGAAAGATTAGATTTCCCTTATACATATAATAAGGGAACTTTCCATGTTATAATTCCTAATCGTCGTTTAGATGTCGAACCTAATATCAATGATATTGCGGAAGAGATTGGACGTTTCTATGGTTATGAGAATTTGGTTTCAACCATTCCTCGTGTACCAATTAGAAGAGGTGAGTATGCACCTGATGTTAAGATTAGAAAAGAGATTTCTAAAAGACTTCGTACTTTAGGTTTAAATGAAGTTAAAACCTATACTTTAACTAGTCCAGAGATGGCATCAACATTCAAATATGATAATATGGAAAGTATCGTTTTACCAAAACCAATGAGTGTTGATAAATCCGTTATTAGAACATCAATCTTACCTTCACTACTTAATACATATAACTATAATAAAGCACGTAAGGTTAATGATGTAATGATCTACGAGATTGCTAAAACCTATGATAAGGATTATAGTGAAACGATGAAATGTGCTATCTTGATGAAAGGTAATTATATAACGACTAGTTGGTCAAATAATACACTTAAATGTGATTTCTATTTGATTAAAGGAATCATTGAAAATGTCTTTGATTTCTTAGGATTTAAAAATCGTTATGAATTCGTTGTTGAAAAAGATGTTAAGGAATTACATCCAGGTATTGCTGCACGTATCTTATTGGATCGTGAACCAATTGGTATTATTGGTCATCTTCATCCATCCCTATTAAAGGATGATATCTATGTTGCTGAATTTGCTATCAATCCATTGATGGCTAAGGTTAAACCAATTAAGTTTAAAGATGCTAATAAATATCCAGAGATGGAAAAAGATGTTGCTTTCATCGTTGATAATGAAGTAACGAATAAAGAATTAGAAGCTGCTATTAAGAAGAGTGGTGGAAGATTACTTGCTAATATTGAAATCTTTGATATCTATCGTGATATCGAAGAAGGTAAGAAATCAATGGCTTATAAATTAACATTTAAAGATGATTCTAGAACCCTTTCTGATGAAGAGGTTATGAATGTCTTCAATAAGATTATCGATGAAGTATGTCAAAAGATGAATGCTAAGTTAAGAGGATAAATACATATCCTCTTTTTCTTTATTGTGTTATAATTGAATTAATCGACAGAAGGGATTTTTTTATGGCAAGTATAGATAGACAATTAGTTGATGTAGCAATCGAAGAAATCCAAAGGGTATACGATTTACCTCAAGGTCTTTGTGATGCCTTAAAGAAAAATATTTTAAAGAGAGTTTTATTATATGAAGGTGTTGATTTACCTGATACTAAAGAGACCAAAGTCATAAAAAATATTGATTCCCTAGTTTTATTTTTTTTGAATCGTTTATTAAATAATATTCGTGATTATGATATTGAAAAAGATGTTAATGTTAGAGGTAATAAAGGAAGCTATACGAGTTTTTATCAACGTTTAGATTTAAAGAGTAAGGAATCCATTGCTAGAATGGTCACTTCAAAGTTACGTGAGAAGGTCGGAACAGTTGATAAATCTTTAGTATTGAATGCTACTGATAAGGTCTTTGATCATGAAGTAGGTCATGCCTTACAAACCTATTTTACAGGTGCCGTTGGGACCAATGATTTAAAGTTTAAAACTCTTTTAGATAATCTTAATCATGAATACCCAAGATATTTTTATAATTATAATGAATTGGGTATGGATTCTCTAACTAAATATCATACGGGATTAAAGGTTATGCGTCGTAATGATGAAGAATATCAAGCGCGTTCTTTTTATGCTCCAAGTGCTTATACAACCCATTTAGATGAGATCTTCAATGAAGATGAAGCTTTAGAAGTAACAGGTATTAATACACCCCAATTAAATTATAAATTTGGCCATGTCTTTGATAAAAAGATCTATAACTATGATTCTAGTAATTATCGTATTACTTCTTATGCTAGAATGATGAAGTTAATCATCGGTAAGGATCAAACCTTTGAAGTTATGTACGTTGATCCGATATCTTTGTATATCACATTTGATAATTTTGAAGAGGAAGCTCATGATGTTTTTGATATCAATGAAACGAGCAATTTAACCCCAATGATGCGTGTCTTATTAAGACTTGATACAGTAAGAAATAGTAAGATTGATTCTAATGTTATACCCCAAGCTTATGAATTAGATCTTTTCTTTACTAAATGTTTTAGTCGTACCATTAAAGATCGTCTTAATAATGTTTCATCGATCGATGAATTAGATCAATTAGAGGGTGGCGTTAAAGAGTTTAAGGGATGTCTTATGACGTCAGACCATCAAAATCTTTTAACGCATCGTCTATGTGAAAATATGTTAAATGCCATTGCTATTCGCAAGAATGCTTTTGTTAATCCGGAATACAAAAGTGATAATGGTGAAGCATATCAAGAATTCGTGCAAATTGGTGATGATATCTGTATGGCACTCGAAGAAGAGGATGAAGAACGTTATAAAGAATTATGGGAAAAACTTGATACTTGTGAACAACAAATCAGTAAAGTACCAATCAGTGCTTTTAAGAAATCTCAAACGGATATGAGTTATGATGAAAAGGTCCAATTTATTCTTGCCAATATGAAGAAAGCTTTAAATAATCGTCGTGGTGATGCTTATCATTATTATCGTAGTAATCTAATGCAAATCATGAGTGGTAAAATAATTGACGTTACAACAACACCAAAGTTTTAAAAAGATATAACACATACAATTGTATGTGTTATAATTAGGTAGTAAGGATTGATAATATGAATTATAAAAATGAATTAAATGAACAACAATTGCAAGCCGTAAATCATATCGATGGTCCTTGTTTAGTAATGGCCGGAGCTGGTAGTGGTAAGACCAAAGTCTTGACCAATCGCATTTGCCACTTGATCGAAAATGGGGTTAGTGATTACCATATCTTAGCTATAACATTTACGAATAAAGCTGCTAATGAGATGAAGGAACGTGTTAATAAGATCGTTGATGGTGTAGCATCCTTCATTGGGACCTTCCATTCTTTTGGTTTAAAAATCATTCGTGAAAATTATCGTGAATGTGGTATGGAAAGAAACTTCACTATTATCGATGGTGAAGATTCCCTAGCTATCATTAAAAAAATTTTAAAAAATAATAATATCGATCCCAAAAAATTCAGTCCCTATGCTATTCGTAATAAGATATCTTTTATAAAAAATGAGATGTTAAGTGATGCCGAAATGGATCGAGTATTCAATACGGAATTTGATCGTATGTGTGTTGATATCTATCATAAATATCAAAATATTTTAAAGGATTCTAATGTCTTAGATTTTGATGATTTACTTTGTAAACCAGTTAATCTTTTTAGAGAAAGAGAAGATATCTTAGAAAAGTATCAAGAACATTATCAATATATTTTAATCGATGAATATCAAGATACTAACCCCGTACAATATAAGTTATCTAAATTATTAGCTTCAAAATATCGTAATATCTTTGTCGTTGGTGATATGAATCAAAGTATCTATGCTTTTAGACAAGCTGATTATAAAAATATTATTAATTTTGAAAATGATTATCCCGAATGTGAAGTCATTAAATTAGAGGAAAACTATCGTAGTACCAATAATATTTTAAATGCTGCTAATTGTGTTATTAAAAATAATAAACAAAGAAAAGATTTGCGCCTTTGGAGTCAAAAGGGTGATGGATCGAAGATTAAATACATGCGTAGTTATGATGAAAAGCATGAGGTATCTTTGGTCTTAAGTGAGATCGATAAACTCTTAGATATGGGATATCAAAGAAAAGATATTGCCATTCTTTATCGAACCAATGGCCAAAGTCGTGTCTTTGAAGAAGGACTTTTAAATAAAGGTATTCCTTGTAAGGTTGTTGGTGGTTATTACTTCTATAATCGTAAAGAGATTAAGGATTTAATTGCTTATTTAAGACTTATCTATAATCCTGATGATGTCCTTAGTTTAACAAGAATTATCAATGTTCCTAAAAGAGGTATTGGGGAAAGTGCTATTAGAAATTTAGAGAGCTTAGTAAACATCAATGGTGGAAGTATGTTTGCTAATTTAAGTACGAAAAAGGAATTAGAATTTAAACATTTAATCGAAGAACTTCGAAGTGATGCCGATAGCATGAGTTTAACAGAATTAATCGATGCCATCTTGGATAAGAGTGGTATGCGTCAAGAGTTAGAGGGCATGCCATCTTTGGAGAATGAACTACGTTTAGATAACCTTGAAGAATTTAAATCTATTACGAGTAATTTCGAAGAAAGAGAAGGTAGTGTTGATCTAGGTGACTTCCTAGAGGAGATTAGTTTGATAAGTGATATTGCTATGCATCATGAGGATGGTAATGAGATTACTTTGATGACCATTCACTCAGCTAAGGGTTTGGAATTTACGGTTGTGTTCCTAGTTGGTATGGAAGAAGGCATCTTCCCTCATGTTAATTCTATGATGGAAACTGATGGTTTGGAAGAGGAAAGACGTCTATGCTATGTTGGTATTACTAGAGCTAAAGAGATTCTTTATCTTACCAATGCTAAAAGAAGAATGCTTTATGGTAAAGATACCATGAATCCACCATCACGTTTTATCGAAGAGATCGATAAGACTTTGATCGAAAGAATCGATACCATGAATGATGATAATGTTATCGTTAAAGAAAATATGTATGTTGAAGGTGCTAATGAAGATATCAATAAAGGTGATACTATTCAACATGAAACATATGGTATCGGTATTGTTATTCGTTTAGATGGTAATTTTATCGATGTGGCTTTCAAGAGTGGAGTTAAGAAATTGATGAAAAATCATAAGGCAATTAAAAAGCTTTAAGAGATAAGAAATTATCTCTTTTTTGATGAGTTAAGATGGCTTTTTTGGTATAATAAATATAGGTGATAATAATGGACAGATATAATGAACTTATTGAGATACTTACCAAAGCTAATTATGAATATCATATCTTAGATAATCCGACAACTTTAACCGATCAAGAATATGATAATTATCTAAGAGAATTATATAGAATTGAAGAAGAACATCCGGAATGGATTCGTGATGATTCGCCAACTCATAAGATTGGTGGGGTTATCTTAGATAAATTTAATAAGGTAACGCATAAGATTCCGATGATGAGTTTAGCAGATGTATTCAATGAAGATGAGATCAGAGAATTTGATGCGCGTATTCTTAAAGAGGGTATTCATCCGAAATATGTTTGTGAGTTAAAAATCGATGGTTTAAGTGTGTCTTTAAAATACGAGAAGGGTATCTTGGTATCAGGAGCAACGAGAGGTGATGGAACGACAGGTGAAGATATCACCCATAATGTTAAGACCATCAAACAAGTACCTCTAAAGCTATCCAAACCAATCGATATCGAAGTTCGTGGAGAAATCTACATGAGCAAGAAGACTCTCGAAGAGTTAAACAAAACACGTATCGCTAATGGTGAAGTACCACTTAAGAATTGTCGTAATGCGGCTGCTGGTTCCATTCGTCAATTGGATTCAACGATAGCTGCTAAACGTAATTTGGAGGTTTGGATCTACCACTTACCAAATCCCGAGGATTATGGTATTAAAACGCATCATGAAGCTTTGGAGTTTATGCGTGAATTAGGCTTTAGAATCAACCCCAATAATGAGATCGTCGATGATATCGATGGTATCTTAGATTTCATCAAACGTAAGGGCGAAGCCCGTGAAGAACTACCTTATGATATCGATGGTGTTGTTATCAAGGTTGATAATCTTCATGATCATGAAGTCTTAGGTAATACGATTCGTTATCCGAAGTGGGCATGTGCTTATAAATTCCCGGCATGTGAGGTGCAAACCAAATTAAATGATATTAAATTTAC
>CANQQK010000004.1 GCA_947626015.1 uncultured Bacilli bacterium
TAATTGGTTCTAATAATTATTTCTCCATCTTCGATAGATAGAAAATCATGTTTATTAATAATCGCATTGATTGCTCTATTAGCTAATAAACATTGTAATATCTTGGTAAATTCATGAGTATTACTATTATAATAACCATATTCATTATTTCTAACCTTTAGCGTTATTTTATTACGATAAAATAATTCTTGATTATTTTTAATAAGTCTTATCGATGCAATAACTTTACCATTATTTCTTAAGATATCTTGTACTTTATTTAATTTATAATCATCTTCAGCATCGATACCAATATGCATTAGATTACAACCACCACATTCATTATAATATGGACATTTAGGTATCACACGAAGATTGCTTTCTTCTTTAATATTTAATGATCTTGCAACACAATATTTATTCTTTTCATAGATGATCTCATAATCGACATCTTCTGAAGGTAAGGCATTATTGATGAAGATGATCTTACCATCTTCATGAGCAATACCTCTTCCTTGATTATCTAATTTTTCAATTTTCATTCATGATATTCATATAGTTTCTTAACCTCTTTAATGGTTAATTTTCTATATTCTCCACTTCGTAAATTATCTAATTTAAGAAAGCCATATTGTATTCTTGTCAATTTATCTACTAAATAACCCAATTCTTGAAATACTCTTTTGACGATATGATTACGTCCTTCAACAATGGTTATTTCTACGATGGAAGTATCTTTTTCCTTATCATTATTTTTAATCTTTACTCTAGTTGGTATACATTTAATATTATCGATACTAATACCATCCTTTAAACGCATTAGATCTTTAGGTTCAAAATAACGATTTAATTTAGCAACATAGGTTTTTTCTACCGCATGAGATGGATGCATTAAAGCATTAGCAAGATCACCATCATTTGTAAGTAATAATAAACCAGTTGTATCATAATCTAAACGTCCGATAGGATAGATTCTTTCATTGGAACTAATATAATCCATTACGGTTTTACGATTTTTTTCATCGCTTAAAGTACAGATTGTCCCTCGAGGTTTATTCATCATATAATAAACATAATCCTCTTTCTTTAAGGTTACACCATCGATAGTTATTAAATCATCTCCACTAACCTTGGTACCTAAGGTATTTACCTTTTCCCCATTGACATAGACCTTTCCTGCTAAGATAAGTTCTTCAGCTTTTCTTCTCGAAGTATATCCTGATTGCGCGATAACTTTTTGTAATCTTTCCATTTTGTTTCCCCAATTCCTAACTATATTATACCAAAATGTTAGATATTACTATAAATTAATTGAAAAGATTGACAAAGAAGCTTTTAACTTTATCCCAAAATGATAAGGTTTCTTCTAATTCATCGATAAAGATATCTTCACGATAATAAACGACATCATCTAAACTTACTTCAACATAACCTAAACGATTACTGACATCATCCGTATAGATTACCTCTTCTTTAACTCTTTTGATCTCATCATCGGTTAAAAGCATGTAGATATCTTCTTTAACATAAACTCCTTCCTCTCTTAAGAAGGTTTCATGATCGATTACTTTAACCCTTTTATATTTCTTAAAATATTCCTCATAGAGATTCTTATGAATAGCAAAGTCATCCCTTTCATTAAGTGTTACTACTACAAGGTTCTTCTCATCTTTTTCTGCACTCGTTACTAAAGTACGATAAGCTTTCTTAGTATAACCCGTTTTACCAGCAGTGGTATACGGATACTCATATAATAATTTATTTTTATTGTACCAATCATAGGTCTTATAATTGGTCTTAACGATATGATGTTTAGTACTACTAATCTCCATGAAGATTTCATTATTTATGGCATAGCTCATAAGTAAAGCCATATCATATGGTGTTGAAGTATTACCATTACCTTCTTCATCCTCTAAACCCGAGGCATTGATGAAGGTGGTATCTTTCATTCCTAGGGAAGATGCCATTTCATTCATCATTAGAACAAAACCTTCTTCGGAACCACCTACATAATTAGCAAGTTCAATTGCAGCATCATTACCACTGCGAAGTAATAAACCATATAATAAGTCTTTAACACTGATTTCTTCTCCAACTTCGATATAGATACCGGAACCAAAACTTCTTAAAACATCCGTATCTACTTTAACCATATCATCCAAATTAGCATTTTGAATTACTACTAAAGAGGTCATAATCTTAGTGGTTGAAGCAATAAGTCTTACTTCATTATTATCACTATATAAAACCCTTTTACTTGAAGGATCCATTACGATCTGACTTGCTAAAGGATGATGAATAAATAAAAATACACCAATTATCAATACCATTATCTTTTTCATATTAGATTATATGTATTAAATAAGCTTCTAAAACAAAAAAAGATGTCGAAACATCTTATTTTAATAGATATATTTTATGTCCATTAGAGGGAACATCAATATCTTTTTCAAGAAAGATATATTTACCAATATAATATGATAATTCTTGGAAATCAACGAATTCATTACCTTCTAAAATATCTTCTAATAGCTCTTGATTAAGATCAGTTTTATCTAAAGATTCCCTAATAAAACGATAGAAGGTTTTAGTACCAATATCTAAATCATTACGAGCAATATCGAAATAGAATTGGGAATACATACTCTTTAGTTCGTCGATTAGATGAATATCTTCACCCTTCTTTAATCTTTTAATAATCCGATCGATAACCATCTTATATAAATAAGTACCAACTAGTTCCATAGGAAAACCTAATCTATTTAAGATATTTAAAACTCTGATGGTTTGATCATAAACTTCGGGTACATCTTCTCTTAGGGAATCATGATATTTTAAATAGATATCCTTATCATGACTAGCACCACAACTTGAGAATTCAACTCCATAGCGTTTTAATAACTGCGTTGATACATCTCTTAACCTCTTTATTTCATCTTTCATTTTTCTTATCCCCTTATATTAAAAAGAGGGCTTACAAAGTATGGACCTTGTTTGCCCCATAAACGAATATGTATTTTAAAACATATTTATGCTAATGTCAAATGTTAAAAACGGAGATGTCTAAGATTTTATCCTTAAAACGATAAACCTTAGCTGGTTTACGACCAGCAAATACTTGGGTATTACCCGTATCTTCGATGAGATCTAAACTCAAAAGTTTACGACGGAAATTACGACGATCTAATTGAATTCCTAAAATAGCTTCATAGGTTTTTTGAATCTCCGGCATCGTAAAGCCATCGGGAAAAAGACTTGCTAAAATATTGCTATTAAGGATCATATGTTTTAATTTTTCAAAGGATGAAGCGATTATCTCTTCATGATCATAAGCGAGGTTAGATACCTCATCTAAAGGTGTCCAGACAGCATTACTGGTCTTTTGGGTTTCCTTAAGGATATTGACGCGATTGATATCGATTACTCCAAGGTAAGATATGGCCACCATGCGCATCACGGGACTACGATCAACCTTACCAAAAACATCGATCAAAGTAAGATCGATATCACTAATCCCACTCTTCTCCTTAACCTCTCGTTTTAAGCCATCCATTAAGTCCTCATTATTATATAAAGCTCCCCCAACCAATGCCCATTTATCCTTATAGGGTTCATTCTTTCTTTTAATGAGTAAGACCTTAACCACTCCATGATCAACCGTAAATATACTAGCTATGACATGAATACCTTGTCCACGATATAAAGGATTCGTAACTTCCATAACCATCACCCTAATTATATTATAAGAATTTTTAAATGCTAAAGTCAATAAACAAAGAGGATTAACTAATCCTCTTCAAAATAAGCTTTATACCATACTAGAAAAGCATAGATATTCCAAATCTCACGACTCTTATCCTTTCTCCTGGCTTTAGAAGTCGAATAATGTTCTTTATCTAACATATTAGTAATATAATCAACATTGAAATAATGTTTTGCCGTATCGCTTTGGAAAGCTTTTCTAACGATATTATAATATTTATCATCCTTTAAGAATAACTTAACAGGGGTTGGAAATCCTTTCTTAGGAATCTTGGCATTTCCTTCTGGTAGATGTCTTTTAGCCATCTCTCTTAGAGCTTTTTTAAATGTTTGTAAATCTAGACGATGACGTGTGGGAATGGAAGATGCTACTTCAAAGACATAACGATCTAGGAAAGGAACTCTTAACTCGATCGAATTAGCCATACTCATCTTATCAGCTTTTAATAAGATATCGCCTGTCATCCATAGATTGATATCCAAATATTGCATCTTGGTAATATCATCATAATCCTTAATATCTTCATAATAAGGTGCTGTTATCTCTTTAAAATCGGTTCTCTTAATCCTTTTATTTAAGATCTTATCAACCTCTTTTAAAGTTACATAATTAGCATTACCAATATATCTCTCTTCAACCGTCTTACTACCTCTTATCAAAAAACTACGTCCCTTAATATTAGGAAGTAATGTAGCAAGTGCTCCAAGAGGCTTACGAATAAACTTAGGGATCTTCATATACTTAGCTAAACTCAATGGTTCACGATATATTCCATAACCACCAAATAATTCATCAGCACCTTCACCAGATAAGACAACCTTAACATGTTCACTTGCTAATTTATTAGCAAAATATAATGATATACATGAAGGATCAGCAAGTGGTAAATCCATATGATATTGAACCTTAGGAATAGCATCCCAGAACTCTTCAATACTGATGACTTTACTATAATGTTTAACACCAATCTTTTCAGCTAAATCCTTAGCAACATCGATTTCATTCCAACCATCATAATCAAAACCAACGGTAAAGGCTTTATCACCATGATAACAAGCTGCTACGACCGATGAATCAACTCCACTCGATAGGAAACTACCAACTTCCACATCACTGATCTTATGGGCTTTAACAGAATCTAAGAAGACCTTATCGATCTTATTAACAGCATCATCAAAGCTCATCTTGTCATCGATCTTAAAGTATGGATTCCAATACTTCTTAGTCTTCAATTTACCATTTTTAAACTTTAAATAGGTACCTGGTAATAAAACCTTAATACCTTTAAATAACGTCTCTGGTGGTACGGCATATTGAAACATCAAATAATTAGCTAAAGCATCTTCATTCAATTCCTTATCAACGTCAGGATGTTCTAAGATGGCTTTTATTTCGGATGCAAATATTAGATTATCATTAACAACCGTATAATATAATGGTTTAATACCAAAGAAATCACGAGCTATAAATAATTCCTTTTTTTCGATATCCCAAATAGCAAAAGCAAACATTCCTCTTAGACGATCTAAAATTTTCTCTTGCCATTCCTCATAACCATGGATCAATACTTCGGTATCTGTCTTCGTGGTAAACTTATGACCTAACTTAATCAATTCCTTTTTGATCTCTTCAAAATTATATATTTCCCCATTAAAGACGATAACCTTTGATCGATCCTCATTATATATCGGTTGATCACCACTATTTAAATCAATAATCGATAATCTTCTAAAACCTAATGCAATATTATCATCAACATAAAAACCATCACTATCAGGTCCACGATGAATAATCGTATTATTCATATTCTTAATAATCTTCTTTTGTTTATCTATCTTTCCTGTAAAACCTGTAAATCCACACATATATATTCTCCTATCACTTTTTCTTACTCTCATTAATCAAGAAACTATTAACAAGTCTTGAACGTGTCTCATCTGCTTTATAAGCTGCTATAAAACATATTAGTAATGATATGCCATCAACGATATAAGTTATAATTGAAGATGTTATAAAGATATCAAATAAAGTCGATATAAATATCAAACAAAAACCAATAATACCAAAAACCTTTAAACGAGTTAACTTTTCATATACCTTATTTATATTATCTTCACTATTCTTAAATTTATCACAAGCTTCCTTTTTTTCCACCTTTGATAATCTTTGATATTTATTCTTCATAATTATCCTCCTGATTAATATAAAAACCTTTACGATAAAGTCTTTCTTTAATCTTTCTATCTAATTCATAACCACTATATTTCTTAGATAATTGTTCCTTAGCTTTTAAATATTCCTTTTTCTTAATATCTGCATCTATTATATCATAACTATTGATATAAGAATTGATATCCTCTTTATCATAACCCATATTAATAAGTTCATTACTAATCTTCATTCTTAGAAAATTAGCAGATGAATTATGATTTAAACGAATCTTCTTTTCGATAAAGTTATTGATCTTATCAATCCATATTTGATGATCTATTTTCGTTAGATATTCATCGATATATTCTTCAGCAATACCTAATTTTATAAGATCTTTTCTAATCTTTTTGGGTCCGTTATTCGTTAAATTAATTTGATCATTGATATAAGCTTTCGTATATACTTCATCATTTAAGAAATGATTATCTTTTAAACGTTTAATCGTTTTATCGATAACATTACTTGATATCTCTTTCTTAGAAAGATAATTTCTAATCTCTAATTCACTACGTAATTTGATTGTAATATATTTTATGGACATATAATAGCTATCTAATTCACTATTATATTTGATCATTTCCGTAAATAATTCCTTATCGATATCATGTTTCATTAAAAGATTATATTTAACGATGACATCATCATAAAGGGTATAGGGTTCATCATCGATTAAAACCTTATATTTATTAGCTTTTCCTTTAACGTATTTTCCAATTTTCATAGGACCCTCCTAGAAAAAATTATATCATAAATATATTTTTAGGACATAGAAAAAGAGGCTTATTTAGCCTCGATTATTAATTTAATGGCGGTTTTTTCTTCGCCATCAATAGTTATATCAGAAAATGCTGGTACAACAACCAAATTCTTCCCTGATGGTGCCACAAAGCCACGAGCAATACAGATAGCTTTTATAGCTTGATTTAAGCTTCCTGCTCCGACGGTTTGGATTTCGACACTTCCATAATTTCTAAAGACATTAGCAATCGCACCCGCTACTTTACTAGGGTTTGATTTACTAGATACTTTTAATATTTCCATAATCATTTCCTTTCTAATTAATAATATGTTGAGGTAATAAAAAAAGAATTGAAATAATTCAATTCTTTTAATTAACTTAATGGTTGATATCTAGCATTCGTATATAAGATACCTGTTAAGCTACTCGTTAGATCGGCAGCTTCATTCGCAGCTCCTGCTCCATTGACTTCCCCAAAGTTCGTATCATTGGTTGAAGTTATGATTCTTACTGATGCTGCTGGAGGTTCTTCATATATTTGATAGAAGTTGATCTTATAGTTTTTATTGATATTAACACTCTCTGAGAATCTTCTCATAAAGTTTTCTACAAACTTTTCTTGATTCATCTTTAGATGCCCTGTATCACGATAATATCCATAGTCTACGGCTTCGTTCATACTAGCTTCCAAAACATTTTTGATCATGTAGTAATCTTGTTCACTAGTTGTCGTATAGTTTTGCAATAACATCATTACCGACATTATTGATATTCCTAGTACTACTATCCAGTAGCCCCACATACTTTCCTTCATCTCTTAACCTCCATTAATTCCAGCCATAGTAGCGTCTTACGGCGGCTAAATCACGGTCAGGATTTGCCCAACCAGAAACACGATAAGAGGTATTATTAATTACTACTTGACCATTTGCTAAGTTTTCAAGGAATGGTGATTTACATTGAGAACAAGCACCTGCTTCACAACTTGACTTTGAACAGTTCAATGTGAAATCACTGTAACCACCTTCCCTGTTATTTGTACGACTAGCATTATAATCTTTAATATGTCCCATATCGGTAGGAGTCAAAATGAATGAATATGTTAGATTCTCTGGTGCATACGTTAAATCACGTTCAGCAACCGCTTGAATTTCACTCATTGCTTGACGACCTTCACTCGTTGATACCCAGTTATATGCTATTGGACCGTCAATCGTATTGGTACCAGATGGGAAGAGATTTGCTGGATCCACAACTTTGAAGTTAAATAGACGATATCCTTCACTATAAGGGTCACAATCGTCTGGATCAACTGTAGTATCTGATCCATTAGATCCATTACAATATCCCGTTAGAACAACTTCATGTTCAGAATGAAGTTTACAACTTAACATTGAAACATCATTTGGATCTTCATTAGCACACGTTTGACCAGCATCACGGAAGTATTGATCAAATCTTCCTTCACCGCTGTTATCGTTACGAGGACTTCCTAGTCCCATAAGATCCCAATGGGTTTCATATGTTCCTTCCAATGTCGATAGGAACACACGATATTCCTTATTATGTTCGGTATAGTTAGGTACCGATTTGGTATCTTCTGCTGAACCACTTGGAACTAAAGTATATAAAGTATTTTCTCCTTCATTCCATTGACAAGTTCCATGATATTTAGCATCGGTTGTAAAGATTTTATCAGCATCATATGTTTCATCATGATATTTACGATAACCAGTTGCGGTCTTTTCATATTCCAATTTTGAATTCTTAAAGTCAGTCATCTTTTCTTGACCAGTACCATACTTGGTAGAGTATTGATCAGCTGCTAAGTTATCTTCACCATCTGGTCCAGTTACAACATTTGGATCGATTACACATCCTGGTTCAGATTCAAAATCAACTTCAACCTCTTCTAATTGAAGATCACGGAATTCATCCAAATAGATTTGCGTATAAGAGAAATGTTGTTCCGTATTAAGTTGATAATTAGCTTCAGCATCAGCACCATGATACTCCGTAAAGTACTTATCACACGTATCGATTGTTTCTTCTAATTCTTTAGCTCTATCAGCTGCAGAGTTATAAGATTCATTATCAGAATCAGCCATATCATTGTATTGTTGTCTTACCTCATGAACATTTTCAATATGTTTTTCACCTTCAGTTATTGTACGGCTACATGCTAAGGTACAACTACAATCATTACCCCATGATTTTGTGACTTGCATGCTTTGAGTTTTTTGATTACAAGCTGCTATGGATTCTTCAATTTCCCATGAACTCCATGGCTCATGTTGCGTCTTATAACTTGTTGCTTCTTTAAATTCGATAGCTTCATAGATATCTTCACAATCATCACGTTTATCTTGATCGATCTTAACTGGGAAGATATCAAACATCTTATTGAAAGGATATTTATTATAAGTTATTGTACAAGAACCTGAAGCAGTTGCACTATGATAATGCGTTTTTGGGCAATCATAAGGATCGGGATCACCACCACAAGGTCCATCATTTTTTACATATGAACATTTGCAACTACATGAGATATTTGATGTTTCATTTACACCGCTTATAACTTCTTTTTCAGCCTTTTCATATAGAAGTTGATAAGCTTTATCCTCTTGGAATTGATTATAAGCTTCTTTTTCTTCTTCAACGACATTGTAATAATCACGTTCCCAATTATCATATTGAATACGTACACGACAACGTTTATATCCTTCGATATAAGAAGACGTTGTTCCTCTAGAAGTTGACTCAAGTTTGAAATATCTACCAGAAATAGCTGTTATAGCACCTGGTATTTCAACTTCAATTCTTTCCGTACAATACATTTTACAATATTCTGATGGTAAATCATCATCACTTACATCTTCTTGATAGAAATTAATCTCACACTTACTATGGTAATTAGAAACACCTAAATATTCATTGTCACAGAAGAGATCATCCAAGTCATATTCACGAGCCTTAGATATCGTTCCATCAGCACAACAATTGTTGACTTCACCTTCAATATAACCAGGCTCAATTGGATCTTCTTCACAACATTTACTACCAACAGGGTCTTCATCATTACATGGTTTACCACATTCTTCACGCCATGTATTTTTATCACATTCTTGACCATTCGGACAACAGTAAACTGGCCCTTTGTCGATATATTTATATTCCTTCTCTGTACAAGGTTCACAAGTAGCACTACAATAATAATCATAGTATTCCTTTAATTCATCCGTTACATGAGGATCTCGTTTAGCAATAGCTTCCGCTATAGTACCACAACATCCAAGTCCACCTTCAGAGGCAGGAGCGGTTGCATATTCATAAATATTTGGATACTTACCCGCATAATCAGCAGCTTCGACCTTTTTATCATTATAGACAAAGACACCATTTTCAAACTTACAAGCAGCACAGGTCTTCTTCATATTATTACCCCAGTCTAGGATAACATCATAACCAGCAGGTGAAGTTAAATCACCAGTACCTGTAAATTGATACTTTCCATTAGGAAGTACGGTATAAGCCGTAAAATTATCGACTTGTAAAGGTATACCATAATACATCAAAGAAGAAAATCCCCAATAGTTAAGCTTATATATAAGATTAGAGAATTTGGCACTATCAGTACTAGAATAATATAACATTTGATCTCTTACGGAACCCAGTAAGAAACCATTATGACCATTTACGGTTGTAAATAGAGGTTCCATTTGAATGAAGATTTGTTCACCCTTACTACAAGCCTCAACCATCGTCGTCTTCATTTGTTCATAGTTAAATGAATAAAATTTTGAAAGAGCTTGACCTAAAGCTTGAACATTAGCATTATATTGATTTTCTGACAAGGTACTAAGCGTTAAACTGTTAAACCATTTTTGTTCGGCATTAAAGTTAAAAGTCGTATGAGGGTTATAAGGAGAAGCTTTACAGGTCATAACCTCTCCCGCTTCATTTTTAATACCCGCACTACAAATACTATTAAAGGTTGCTACCAAATCCTTAAGCATCGGAATGGATGAGATGGCGACATTTTGAATACTAGCAGTACCATGTAGTTTGGATTTTCTAGGAGCGGAGTTATGAAGAAAAGTTGTATACTTTACACCTTGCTTATTGGAAATAAAATCAAAACTATCACTTAAATCTTCACCCTTATTATTGATATAAGTGATTCTTACACCACCCCAGTAATTGGCACGGCACACCTTATTGACACCACAATCTCCTTTGGTGGAACCAACGATGGCGCTAGGATCATCAGTATGCCCATCTTGACCAAAATCCGCCATAACATTATTCGTGAATGCCATGAATGTACTAGCAACTAATAATATATATATCCATATTTTTTTATTACACTTCATAATTATCTTACCCCACTATCGAAATCATTATTGAAGGTGTTTCTAAGCCAAAGAAATTAACCTTAAATAATTTATTATCAATATAGAACGAATCTAAGAATAAAATTCCTGGTTCATTCTCATATTCATTGATATCCCATACATAACGTTTCTTTAAATTTAAATCTTCATCATAGATATCATAGATATAACTATCAAGTGTTGTTGCTTTGATAGCAACATATCCATTATAGGTTTTAATAGAATTGATATTTACGGTATTCTTAATCTTTTCTGTCTGAAGATTATCGGTATCAACTCCTTCTTCATCATCCTTAGGTTCTGATAAGACCTCGATGAATTCTGGAGTTGCTTTTACAGTATTGTAATCAAAAGATTTAAGCAATTTACCATCGGCAGAAAACTTATATAATTTATTATCAAAGAAGGTATACATATTACCATTATAATTGTTCATCTCTTGATAGTACTCTTTATTAATGTTATTTAAATCGTTAAAAGAATTGATTGTCGCTTTTTTATTTTTGATTTCATATTTTAATAGATATGCTTCATAGAAACCTTCTCTTGCATAACGTATTGGAATAGTTAAAACATCATTACTGATTGTGATTCCTAAAACAACAGGTGTTTGTGAATGGAAGAGATTAGCTTCATCATCATTTAAATTATAGATATTATTGGTTAATTTAAAATCTTTAGATACTGTTAAAATTTGAATATTATCAGATCCATCTAAAACAAGAGCAAAACCACTACTATAATTAATAACTTGTTTTAAGCTATTATTAGTACCACTTAGTAAAACCTCTCTTTGTTCTTCGTTACCCTTAGAATTAATTCTTATAGCAACGATATCTTTAACATCATTTTTGGTTGCTTCGACAAAAACATAGTACTTGTCTTGAAGCCCAATAGCTTTTATTAAGGTTACATAATCATATTTTTCCTTATTAATCTTATTAAGCCATTTTAGTTTACCATCTTTACCAATCGTTGATATATATGGATCATTAGCATAGATACTACTATAGACCATAAATTCACTATTACCATAATCAACAATGGGATTAGATAGTAAAATTCCTTTGCTGTAATAATCTTTAATAACCTCATATTTTACTTTTACTCTTGTCGTATCACTGGCATCAAATGATGTAGCATTATATTTACCAGAATCGATATCAAATATACCAACATTTAAAGCTTCCTTTTCTGGTAAATCTGGTAATACTAATCCCTTATCATCATGATAGGTAATTACTAAAACAAGTACCAAAACCAATATGATAAGAACCAATATTGCAATAAGTAAAGGAATATATTCTTTTTTTAGTGATCTTTTTGTATTGCCTTGCATATAAAATCAACTCTTTCTTAGGCGCCTACTCTATATTAATTATAGCAAATAATAATATATCTTTACAATAAAAAAGAATTGAAATAATTCAATTCTTTTAATTAACTTAATGGTTGATATCTAGCATTCGTATATAAGATACCTGTTAAGCTACTCGTTAGATCGGCAGCTTCATTCGCAGCTCCTGCTCCATTGACTTCCCCAAAGTTCGTATCATTGGTTGAAGTTATGATTCTTACTGATGCTGCTGGAGGTTCTTCATATATTTGATAGAAGTTGATCTTATAGTTTTTATTGATATTAACACTCTCTGAGAATCTTCTCATAAAGTTTTCTACAAACTTTTCTTGATTCATCTTTAGATGCCCTGTATCACGATAATATCCATAGTCTACGGCTTCGTTCATACTAGCTTCCAAAACATTTTTGATCATGTAGTAATCTTGTTCACTAGTTGTCGTATAGTTTTGCAATAACATCATTACCGACATTATTGATATTCCTAGTACTACTATCCAGTAGCCCCACATACTTTCCTTCATCTCTTAACCTCCATTAATTCCAGCCATAGTAGCGTCTTACGGCTGCTAAATCACGGTCGGGATTCGCCCAACCAGTTGCTTTATGATCGACACTATTATATCTTATATTACCATTTGCTAAGTTTTCAAGGAATGGTGACTTACATTGATCACATGCTCCTGCTTCACAGCTTTGTTTTGAACAAATCAAGGTAAAATCACTATATCCACCATTTTGATATTGTTCAGCATTATATTTCTTAATATTATTCATATCATTAGGAGTTAAAATGAATGAATAAGTTAGATTCTCTGGTGCATAGGTCATATCTTTAGCACCCGTTTCTTGAATCTCCTTCATGGCCTTTTGACCAGCTTCCGTACTTGTCCAGTTATAAGCAACGCTTTCCCCACCTTGGTAAGTACCAGATGGGAAGAGATTTGCTGGATCGACAACCTTGAAATTAAACAATTGGTATCCTTCCTTATATGGATCACAGTCCTCAGGATCAATGGTAGTATCCGTTCCATTAGAACCATTACAATATCCCGTTAGAACGACTTCATGTTCAGAATGAATCTTACAGGTTAACATTGCCGTTTCATTAGGATCTTCCTTAGCACATGTTTCCCCAGCATTTAAGAAGTATTCATCGAACTTACCTTCTTCGGTATTACCAATCTTAGAACCTAATCCTCGTAGATTCCAATAGGTTTCATAAGTACCATCTAAGGTTGTTAGATAAACACGATATTCATGTTCATGAAGAGTATAATTCATTTCACTAGTTTCTTCAGAAGCTGAACCATTTGGAACAAGGGTATATAACGTATTATCACCCTCATCCCAAGAACATGTAGCATGATATTTAGCATCGGTTGTAAATACCTTATCAGCTTCATAAGTCTCATCGATATAGCTCTTGAAACCATTTTTATCCTTTTGATATTCAAGTGTACTATTCTTAAAGTCGCTCATCTTTTCAACACCTTCACCATAAACCGTACTTGAATATTGTTTATCTCTTAATTTATCAGCTTCATCTGGTCCTAGAGTAACCTTATCATCAACGACACAGCCAGGATCTTCAGCAAACTTAACTTCGATCTCATCGCTTGTAAGTTTCTTATTATCATCCATGTATACTTGTGTATATGAGAAGTTTTGTTTAGCATCAAACTTATAGTTTTCTTTAGCATTTGCACCTTCATATTTCGTAAAGTACTTCGTACATCTATCGATGGTCTCTTCCAAATTCTTAGCTAGACCAGCATTAGCATTGAAGGCATCATTATCGCTCTTAGTAGATTCGGCAAACTTATCCTTCGTAGCTTTGACATCCTCTTTATGATTTTCTGCTTCCACTGTTGTACGACTACAAGATAAAGTACATGAACAGTTAGCACCACTTGGTGTAACTTTCTTCTCCATTGACTTAACCTTTTGATTACATGCTTCTATTGAAGCATCGATATCCCAAGCACTCCATGCTTCATGACTTGTTTTATATGATGCACGATGAACAATCTCAACAGCATCAAAGATTTTCTTTTCGCCATCACGTTTTGTCGTATCGATATCAACAGTATTGATATCATACATCTTACTGAAGGTATATTTATTATATTTAATCTCACAAGATCCACTTGCAGATGCTGACTTAACCTCACTACATCCAGTAGAACCATCTTGGCATCTTACTGGACTATTACATGAACATCCACAGGTAATATTAGATGTCTTGGTCTCACTCTTCTCCGTCTTAATAGCATCTTCATACATCAACTCATTAGCTTTATCCTCTTGGAATTTATTATAGCTTTCGATTTGATTTTCAACCGTACTAACGTAATCTTCTTCCCAAGCTTGATATTGAATAACTACACGACAACGTTTATATCCTTCGATATATGCTGACTTCGTACCTTTAGAAGTCTCAGCTAATTTAAAGTATCTTCCAGATATTGCCGTAAGAGCACCTGGTATTTCAACACTAACTCTTTCCGTACAATACATCTTACAATACTCATCTTCTAATTTAGTATCCGTAGCTTCATAGTAATCAGCATCACACTTCTCTTTGAAGTTTTTAACGCCTAAACCATTAGCATCACAGAATAAATCATCCAAATCATATTCATGAGCTTCAGATATAGTACCATCAGCACAACAGTTATTGATATTTCCTTCGATATGTCCTTTTTCAATCGGATCTAATTCACAACAAGAATCATCATTACATAATTCTTCATACATATAATCCGGACATTCCTTACCATCTGGACAATAATATACGGTTTCATCATCATAAGTAACCTTGCTACAAGCTTCTGGCTTCTTACAATATCTATCATAAGCATTTTGCCATTGCGCTGGTAACTTTCTTCCCTCTTTAAGTTCCGTATCCAAAGCATTACAACAATTCATACCACCTTTAGAACGAGGACTTAAAGCATATTCCTCTAGGGATTTAAATGGTGGTGCATAACTAGATACTAATTGATCTTCAAAATACATTTGACCGTCTTTATAAACACATTGATCACAGTAACCATCGGGACTATTAGCCCAGTCTAGAGCAACAGCATAACCAACTCTAGCATTTAAAGATTCAATCGATTCTAGTTTGAAACCACTACCAGATGTTGCTGGTTCATAACCCGTAAAGTTAGAAGCATCGATACGGCGATCATATTCGATAGCCCATAAGAATTTATTGGTCGTTCCATTCAAATAATTACGAGCAGCAGCTCCCAATCCACGACCTTCATAATAGGTTACGATATCTCTTATCGAACCGAAGACGAATAAACGATTATCACCACCATAGAAAACGGTATATAATGGTTCCATTTGAATATAGATCTCTTGACCACTATTACATCCTTCGATCATTTGCATTTTCATTTCTTCAGCATTGAAATCACTATAAACATCTTGTAAGGCTACCATAAAGGCATTAACATTAGCCGTATAGGTTTCCTTATCAAGTCCTCTTAAAGTCATACTTGTAAACCAAGTAGTCTCGGTCTTATACATGTTATAACGGTTACCACCAGTATCACCAGAAAATTTAATACTAGCAACCTTACCACTACGATATTCATCGTAGGTATTCATATACCAATTCATCTTACCAGCTAAAGTACTTAATTTTGGTAAGTCAGCAATATTGGTAGATCCCTTAGTAAATTTACCAGTTAATTTTGATTTATCACCTGTACCAGCATTATAGACCATATTACGATATCCACCATTGGTCTTCGTCGTAAAGTCATAGCTACCACTGACTGGGGCACCAGTTTGATCAACAAAGGTAAAACGAACTCCGGCAGCATCGATAGCTTGACACATCCAAGTGGACAAACAAGCACCATTCTTTACGCCTCTACCTTGTTCACCATTACCTACAGCATCACTTGTAGCATAAGCATAATTAGGTAACAATAAAGTTGCTAACAATATTAATAATAAATATTTACATCTCTTCATCATCTAAAACCTCCTTACCCAATAACACTTATCATAATCGATGGTGTTTCAAAACCATATGAATGAACCTCATATAACTTACCATCGATATAGAAAACATCTAGTAAAACATTTTCCTTAGTCTCATATTCATCGATATTTAAGACATATCGTTTCTTTAGATTTAAATCCTTATCAAAGATATCATAGATGTTTTCATTATTAGTAGTATTACTAACAAATAACACATCATCATAAGTCTTTAAACCTTCAACACTAACATAATCTTCTAGTTTTTCTCCGGTATCACTTACTAGATCATCATCATTTAACTTAATCTTAGCATAATCGTAAGTCTTAACCGTCTTACCATTATCATCGAATTCATATACCTTATCCTCATGACCTACTAAGAAGTAACCATTCATACTATAGATCTTATTAGTATATGGATTATCCAAACGCATTAATTCCGTAAATGGTGTAATCGAAGTAGAGCCATCATCGATATTATATCTCAATAGATACATCTTCTCATCTTGTAAACCATTATATTGAATAACAGCCGTTATAAACTTATCTTTAAACGTCAAAGCCATAACATAAGGATTATAAGTATGGAAGATATTATTTTTATCATTCAATAGATTATAAACATTCTTCGTTAACTTTAAATCTTTAGATAAGGAATATAGTGTTAATCCTTCTTCCCCATCAGTAGCTACTACAAAGCCTTTATCAATCTTAATAGCTGCATCTAAAGTATTCTTAGAATTCTTACTTAAAACCTCTCTTTTATCTTCATTACCTTTATTATTGATTCTAATAACCATATTATCATTACTATTCTTATTAGTACCAACAGCAAAGATATAATAATAATCATCTAACTTACTAATATATTTAATCTTAATATTATCATAACCATCTTTATTTAATTTATTTAACCATTGTAGTTTACCATCCTTAGATACTAAGGAAACATATGGAGTCTCTGCAAATGGTCCACTATATATAAGGAAATAATCATCGATATAATCAACCATCGTATTGGAAAGAATAATACCTTCCTTATAGTAATCACTAATGAATAAGTAATTAACCTTAGTATTCTTAATCTCCTTTTGGGTTAAATCATTAGGATCATATTTAGCACTATCGAAATCATATACTTCAATACTCAAATTATTTTCACTCGGAGCATCTGGTAATTTTAAACCATATTCATCTTTATAGAATAGCACCATCAATAAAACAAGTATTAATATGATAAGAACAAGAATGGCTATTACTACGGGAATATATTCCTTTTTAAAAATCTTCCTCTTTTTCTTTTTTTCTTCTTTAGTTACTGGTTTCATTATAATCCTCTTTTCTTAAGATCACGTATTAATACGGCGATAACGATCAAATCGATGAAAATACCAACCGACAGCCCCATAATAATATATTTCTTTATCTCAATAACCTTAGCTTCTCTTTCCTTTTGTTCGGCTTCCAATTCACATGAAGGACAATAAGCAGTTGTCGTGGTCGTTAAGCTATCTCTTTTCTTTTCGATTCTTTCCTGTATCTCTTCATCGCTCAATGTAAATTCTTGGCTTATCCATTCTTGGCAATAATAATAATCAACAACTTCCTTATACTTACAATAGTTCATATTATAATGATAATTTTTCTTGGGTTTCGTATAAGAAAATGACGTTATACTATCAGTACATCCGGGAATATTTGATCTAACCGTAAAACGATATTTAATGATTAAATCCATATCATCACTAGTAAAAGTATAAGCTTGGTCGGTAGTCATCGAAGGATAGATAATAAAGGAATTTTTAATACCTAGCCCTCCACCTTCAGGTCTAACAACAACATAGAATTCTTCTGTAATATTATAGACCGTAATCTTAAAAACTTGTTTGCCATCCTCTTCAACAACTTCACTACGAGCCGTAATTTTAGCTGCTTTTTGAATCAAATCAGCTTGAGTTTTAAAATCACATGTTGGTTCTTCTTCAGCCTTAACATTTAAAGAAAACATCAATAGACTACATATTAGACAAAAAATACTTATATAATATTTTTTCACAATATCCCACCAGCATACTTTCTCTCTATATTCTCTTATTCATTATATCAAAAAACAAGTCAATAGTTCAATATAATAATGTGATTTTTTAATGCACAAAAAAAATATATAGCTGACAACTATATATTTCCTAGTTTTAATAGATCAACCACCGCTAACGAATGTCAGATCATTAGCCATAGTTGCTTATCATTAATATGAGTTTCTTTCTCTCGTGCGCACGAACTTAGTATTGATAAGACCTTTATTGGCATCTTGGTAAGCGCATATGTTAGTGTTAAACATCCCATCTAACGAATAACATATACAATACTGAACTAATTCCGTATTAATAGGTTTTATATCATTTATATGATTATATTAACCATTAATAATATAAATTATTAATACTGTAAAAGATTAAATACAATAATATTCTGTTTGGATAGAATTTTTATTATATATAATCAGTTGCTCAGTAGTTTCCCTACTAAGTATCTTAACTATACCTAATAAGTCTTTATTTGTCAATAGCTTTTTAAATTATTTTTTATATTGTTGACAATTTGACAAAATTTAACACCTCTTGTCAAATATTATTAAATATTTTTTATGTTTACAAAGAATATTATCTTTGTTATAATCTAGTATAGAGAATAGAGGGTATCAATATGGAAAATTTAATAACTGAAACCAACGAACACTTAAAGGAGATTATTTCTAACCTTCAAAATATCGGTCGTGAATATGAGGATAAATTAAATCGAAATACCGAAATGATCGAAATTGAAAAGGAAAAAGCTAATAAATATCGTCATGACTTTGCTATTGCTAAAGGTAAAGTTGATAAGATGAATATCGATATCCAAGGTTTTGAAAGTGATTATAATAATTTAGTAGAAAAATTTAAAGATGATGAATTATCTAATATATTGGTAGCTGCTAATCGTGAGATATCTGCTAAGATCGATGAAAGAAAGAAACTTATTCTAAAGGATCAAATAGCAATGAATAGTTTAGTCCAAAAAGCTGAAAGCGTTAAAACTAAACTGGTTAAGTTATATGCTGAAAAGAAGGTCTTAGAATATTGTTATCAACAAATCGTTGATGCATATGATTACTACTCTACGGAATTAAGTAAGATTATTAATTATTCTAATACCCATCGTGATTTCCTATGTGAATGTTATCAAGAACCTAAAGTTGAAGAAGTTAAAGAGGAACCTAAGGTTGAGGAGAAAAAGGAAGTTAAGAAAGAAGAAAAAGTTACTGAAGTTCCAGAAGAAAAAGAGGAAAAAGAAGAAGTAATTGAAGAAGTAATTCCGGTTAAGACTGACATCGTATCCGATGATGAATATCAAGATGTTCTTGCTAGTGTTGATGATCTCGATACTGAAGATGAAGAATCTGATGATAAACAAGTTATTGAAGCCGATCAAGATGATGACATCATCTATCTTGATAATCTTGATCTAGATGATGAAGACGATGAAGACAAAGATGAGGGTGACATCGATATCGATACCGATTATAAAGGTATGGATCTTCGTGATAAGATGAATGACTTAGAAACTACTGATAATGAAGACATCTTAAATTATTTAGAGATATCTGATGAAGATTTAGATAAACTAATCAATCAAAGTGATGATTTAGAAGATTAAAAGGAAAGCCAAGCTTTCCTTTTTTAATGTAAAAATTTATTATTGATAATATTCGTATAATCATAATCGTTCATTCTTAGACATTGAAGATATTCATTGCTATTCTCTATTTCAACATATAAGGCATTTTTAAAGTAATGATTAACACCATCGACGAGAATCATGATATCATGTGTACGATCCGCTAAATCGAGTTTTATCTTTCGGTCTTCTGGAATAACGACAGAATTTGTGACCGTCCGATAGATATTATTGTTGATTGGGGCTATTGGTGATATTTGTAAGGAATGGATACCACCATAGATGATGGAACCACCAAGACTCATGTTATAAGCGGTTGATCCTGCTTGGGTAGCAATGAGCAACCCATCACCCACGAACTTCTCTAAATACGTCTTATCCACAAACACGTCGAGATAGATTGTCGATAAATTCATATCTCTAATAACCACTTCATTTAAACACTTAAAGTAATAAACCTCTTCCTTGGTCACGACCTTAATATTTTCAAAACTGACATTTTCAATGCGGTAACGTTGATGCTTTAAATTATCGATGAAGGCATTTAATTCCGTCGGTTTAATCTCTTGTAAGAAACCCAAGGTTCCATTATTGATACCGATATAGAGCATCTTGGTATTAAAGTCCGTCTTAGCAACCATATGTAAGAATGACCCATCACCACCAATGGCGATACCTAAGTCAGCATCGTCATCCGTAATGCTTAAACCACTACCTTTAAGCTTTTCCTTTAAGATATCCGCGATGAATATGGAATCACTATTTTTGTTCGGAAATAATTTAATCTTCATACTTTTCCTTTTCCCAACGAGCAAATATTCCACAAGGTAAGATGAGATTGCTATTCTTCATTGGAATCCCTACTTCATCAGCACTGATATAACCAGCGCATTTCTTATTAACCGTTAATTTTAAGATGTCGGCTAAAACATTCATCGATAAACCAGTCGTATAAGAATTGATCAAAAACATCAAAGGATCATCACTTAAAAGCTCCGTACATAGTTTTACCAAATTATAAAGATCCGTTTCAATATTCCAAATCTCCTTATTAGCTCCCCGTCCAAAGGAAGGTGGATCCATGATGATCATATCGTATTTATTACCACGGCGGATCTCTCTTTCAACAAACTTCACAACATCATCAACGATAAAACGAATCGGTTTATCCTCTAAACCAGAGGAACGAACATTCTCCTTCGCCCAATCGACCATTCCTCTTGATGAATCAACATGGACGACACTGGCCCCTGCTGATAAAGCTGCTAGACTAGCACCACCTGTATAAGCAAAGAGATTTAAAACCTTAACATCCCTTTTAGCAT
The DNA here is from genome assembly GCA_947626015.1 of uncultured Bacilli bacterium. Classification (GTDB taxonomy): domain Bacteria; phylum Bacillota_I; class Bacilli_A; order RF39; family UBA660; genus CAG-582. The sequence goes on from CANQQK010000004.1 coordinate 21,500, forward strand.
TGCTAATCTTTTCACGAATGATATTCCAATTATAAGCTTGTTCAGGAAATAAACCCGTATGTTTAAAACCCATAAGTTTTAAGTTAAAGGTTAAATCTTCCCATTTAACGGTCCAAGAAGATGGCATATTCTTATTATAGATATACCACTCTCCTCCCCCTTCTTTACTACGATGATATTTAGCATCAGCGCTATCCCAAAGGCTTTGGTTACTCTTCTCATTCCAGATTATTTGTGGGTCTGGTCTAGATAAAATAACCTCATTCCAACGTTCCAACTTTTGACCACTGGCCATATCTAAAATCTCATAATCTTTAAAATTTTCGATTACTTTCATTCTTTTCACATCCATTAATATAATTTACAAATTAATAGTACTTTAACCATTAATAAAAGTCAATAAAAGTTGAATTATCATATATTTAATTATACAATAATATTGAAAGGAGTATACTTATGATTTTTATTATCATTATTATTATCATCGTTCTATTGTGTTCAATTCGCCAAATTAATGAATATGAAAGAGGTATCTTATTCCAATATGGTAAATTTAAAAAGATTTTAAATCCTGGATGGAATCTTGTTTTACCAATAATTCAATCATTTAATAAGATCGATATTAGAACTAAAGCTGTTGATGTTCCAGAACAAGATGCTATTACTAAAGATAATGTATCAATACGTATTAATGCTGTAATCTATTATAAGATCTTCGATGCTGCTAAAGCATTTATAGCTGTTGAAAACTTCTACTATGCTGTAAGTCAATTAGCACAAACGACAATGCGTAATACTGTTGGTAGTGTTTCCTTAGATGAACTATTATCAGAACGTGATAAGATTTCAACTGAGATATGTCAAATCATCGATCAAGCTACTGATCCTTGGGGAATCAAAGTGGAAAACGTTGAACTTAAGGACATCAAACTTCCAGCAGAAATGCAAAGAGTTTTAGCTCGTGCTGCTGAAGCTGAAAGAGAAAAGATCGCCGTTATTACCAAAGCTGAAGGTGAAAAAGAAGCTGCTCATAATCTAGCAGAAGCTGCGCAAATTATGACCTCTGCTCCAGGTGCATTACACTTAAGAACTTTGGAAACCCTAAACGATCTATCATCTGATCAATCCAATACGATTATCTTTGCGGTACCTATTGAAGTCTTACAAGCATTTGGCCGTGAGAACATACCAGATATCGTTAATAAGATAACCAAAAAATAAAGCTTCATGTTGAAGCTTTTTTATTTGGTCATCTTTCTATCTTGAATATGATAATTGATTCTTAACAGTAATTTTGTTGGAACAAATCTTTGGAGAAAGATTACTAGTTTCATCTTAAATGTGGGAATAATAATTAACTTATGTTTTAATGCCTTATCGATAGCATACTTAGCAACATAAGCACTGCTTACGGAAGGAGCATGAAAGAAACCATGCGCAACCTCATTAAACTCCGTATCTACAGGTCCTGGACATAACACACTGATATGAACATTGCTCTTACGAACCCTTAACTCCTCATAGATGGCTTCACTAAGTCTTAAGACATAATTCTTTGTCGCATAATAAGTACTAAGTTTCGGTCCTGCTAAGAAACCCGCAGAAGAAGCAACATTTAAAATAATACCCGAATCCTTCTTCATAAAAAGACGTAAAAACTTCTTCGTTAAATAATGAAGAGCGCGGATATTAACATCGATCATATCACTTTCCACATCATAATCCGTTTCAAAGAATTCCCCAAAAAGACCAAAACCAGCATTATTGATCAGTAAATCGATATCCATGTTGCTAACTTCATTATATAGTTGTTCTAGATTATCGAACTCTCTTAGATCAAAAGGAATAATTTTAACATCGGTTTTAAGTTCCTTTTTTAACTTATTTAAACGATCTTTACGACGGGCCACTAAGATTAGATCATAACCTAATTCATTGGATAGGTACTTGGCCATATCATACCCAATACCTGATGATGCTCCCGTAATCAATGCTTTCATCTCTTCACCACCTTAATATGCTTTCTGATGATAATAATCATCCATACGACGATACTACCAAGTAAATAACCCCCAATAACATCACTAGCAAAATGAACCCCTAAATAGATTCTTGATACTCCTACCAAAAAGATAATAATTCCTAAGATATACGAACGTAAATGATGATACATCGGTTTATTCCTTATAAATAAATAGATTAAAGATCCATAAAAACAAATACTAATCATTGCATGTCCCGAAGGAAAGGAATAAAACGTTTCTTCAATCAAAGCAATATCTAAAGGACGATCTCTTTGAATAATTAACTTTACTAAGTTATTGATAACGACACTAGCTATCGAACATATCGTTACCAAAGATAGATCGTATCTTTTCTTCCATATCATATATATTATAAGCATAATATTAGCAAATATAATAAATTTAGTACTAGCAAGAAAAGTTATAAACTTAAAAAAAGAAGTCATATTATCACTCTTAAGTGCAATTATAACTTGATATATTAAATTATCAAAACCATCGATTAATGAGGTTTTAACCAATATTAAATCGATGATAAAAAGACCTATTAAAACGATTAACCAAAGATTTTTCTTCATAGCATCACCTATTTGATTCTCAAGAAATGTTTGACCTTACCAACAGCAAAGATAATCGTATCCGAATTAGCAACCGCAACCGTTTTAAAGATGGCTTTACCACCAACGGTTAAAGCCGATATAATGGCAGATATAATAACGGATATAACCGTATTATTTATTCCTGTATTGGTAGAGATACTGATAGCAAGTACGGCCCCTAAACCTCCAGAGATAATACCACAGACATCCCCGATAACATCATTACATATCGAAGATATCTTATCACTATTTTTAACAACGGTAATAGCTTCCTTAGCTCCCTTAATCTTTCTTGAACTCATCGAATGAAATGTTGCTTCCTTAGCGGTTATGGAAGAGGTTCCAATAACATCAAAAAGAATTCCTAAACCGATAACTAATATTAAAATAATAGCTAAGATAAGATCATTAAAAGAAGCTGCTATAACATTCGATATTAAACTAAAACATATCGATAAAATAAACGTTAATATAAAGATCGTTAAGATCCAATTACCGCGACCTTTTTTCATATTTATCCTCCTATTACATTATAACACCTATTATAGCATAAAAAAAACTTTAACCTGGCTTCCCCCATAATTAAAGTTTATCTTTTTTTGTATGGTGTATCATAAATCAATTTTACGGCTTTGGTCGAGTAGAATTTCTCTACTTCTATACTCTCAGTTACCTTTGAGCCCTTTCGATTTAAATGAAGCAGTTAGTCGTCACCGTTCCTAACGACTCGATTACCACTTAGTCCGCACTTCAATACTTATGATACATACACGCTAGAGGTTTTCCCTAACAATAGTGACTATTCTTATATGCTTTTGCAATTACTATTTCATAACTATTAGACCGTTAATTCCTAGTAACCACTCACATCATGTACGTTATTTTACTATCATGTATAAGTGACTTAATAAAAGGACATTTATTATATGCCATTATAATACATCCTTAAATCTAAAATTGCATATCCACCCCAACTTGGGCCGAAGAAGCAGATACACAAAGTGTCATTTGTACAATTGGTAGATTTTTAGGCCCACCTTCAAATAGTGTAATGACTAGCATAATGCACCACACAGGAATCATTATACCATAATTACTACAACTTTGCAACTCAACCAAGGAGTTCAAAAGCATAAGTATTATCGATATTTAAAAGCTCACCATCAGCAAATTCTACCAATACTTTTTGCATCGAAGTAGCAAAGTTATTCTCATCACGAATTACTTGAGTTCCTATCCTTTTAATCTTTTCCACACTAACACGATTGATCAAAGGAAGAGAACCTATTTGTAAATCACTAATACGATATAGATAAGCATCTTTACCAATTATATAAACATCTTCCTTTTGTTTATCTTCATCATAGGTATAAAATGATCCTCGATAATATATATTACTATTACCATCATTTAGAACTCTTTCATCTAAAGAAAAACGCATTAATCCATCCTTTAAAACATAGATGAATTCTGAACCCATATCACTTCCTAGATAACGATAATAAGCATCATCATAGAATAGACCATTTTTATCCAAGAGATAACGAATCGTACCAGCTTCATCTTCATAGATTAAATCATAACCCTTATTACGCATTGTAGGAACATTGCTATAATTATAATAACCTACTCTTTTAACCTTAGTTAAAGTTTTAACTTTTTTAATATTAGCAATGATCTTCGTAATCGCTCTTTCATTACCTTCATTTTCATAGACATAAACATTATTCTTTTCATCGACAACAAGTAAAGCATAATTGCTTACTTCATTACTCTTTACTACTAAAAATGAAGTTATCTTCCCTTCTCCACGAAATTCATAGGTCATATTGGTTTCTTCATAACCCATATCATTATCTTTTAAAAGGGATTCTCTAAATAGGAGTTCGCCATCAACGATCTCCAAGGTATAGTTATAAACATTTCCCTTATATTCATTATCGAAATCTCCCGATGCATTTGCTGTATAAACAAACTCATAATATTTTTCTAAGGGTAAGGAATAAGATACTTCTTCATCGATCGTATAAGCTTTATAACCTTTAAATGTCTTATCGATTAACTTACCTGTAGTCGTTGATTGCGTATATTTGATTAGATTCTTTTCTTTCTTTTCGGCTTTGATATTGACTACTAAAAGAACTGTCAAAGCAATAAAAAGAACGATACATGAAGAAATAACAATAATGATATTTTTCTTCTTTTCCATCACTACATCTCCATTAACATTGGTAATTCAAATACTAAAAAGATAAGTACTAAAGCTGCTATAACAGCAACCATGATTAAAACCGTCTTCTTAGAATATTTAACATCGACAACCTTAACCAAATCATTTACTTGATTGACAGCATCCACATCTTCAGCACCATACTCTTGATTCATCATTTGTTGATTCATCATTGGTTGTCCCATTTGATTCATCATTGGTTGATTCATCATATTGGGATCTTCATTACTAGCATTAGGATCTAAATTAATCGGTGTCATAACGATTTGATTTCCTTGATTAACTTGATTATTTCTGGCCATATTAACAGCATCTACAGAATTAATAGGTATTTGTTTAATACCTCCAGTATTAACGGTTTTAACTACTTTAACTACTTTCGGAGCATTTCCATTATTCATCATTACACATCCTTATATTTTTTAAGTAAAAGACGTCCAAATATAAATTCAATGATAAAGGTTAATACCATAAGAGCAATATATGATACTACCATAATAAGTAAAACATTCATATCTGGAGATTTTAAAATATCAATATTTAAAACTAAAGAATTAACCTTAAATAATCTTAAAGCAATCGTTATAATCGTATAAGCACTAGCAATTATATTGGCTTCAATAAAATAAAGCGATATATCACCATTCAATAGACTATAACCAAATAAACTTTTAGGACCATTATCTTTAGAATAATCTTCTAAGATTGTAATAAGTTTATATAACACTACAAAACTAATAGCACCCATAATACTAATACCATAGTTTTTAACAACAAATCCACATGCTACACCTAATAATAAAAGGATTATTGATATTATCAAAGTACTCTTATTATGTTCTTCCGTATATAGATCTTTAGGACTTATATTATATAGTTTAGCTAATTTTTTAATATCATCTTCACGAGGAACTAATTCACCTTGTTCCCATAATTCAATGATCTTTTTAGGACATCTAAGTTCCTTTGATAAATCTTCATATGTTAAATCATTATCTTCCCGATAAAACTTTAATAAATCTTTATTTACCATAAACTTCACCCTATAATGATTATAACACAACTATATAAAGCGATTGTAAATATTTGTAAACATGTTAGTAAATAGTTTACAAATAAAAAGAGCTAATGCTCTTTTATCTATCTAAAACATTCATTATATTAGGAACGATTTGTTTCTTACGAGATACGACATTCTTGATCATATGACCTTCTTCAAAATCTTCAATTCCATAAGCAATCTCTAATGTCTTCTTCGAATTATCGGCATATAAGACATAAGAGTTATTGGTTAAGAAATTGGTAATGAAAAGAACACTAAAGCGATAACCAAGATTATTTTGCATGCGATTTAATTCTGCAATTATCTCTTCGAAACGTGGTTTAAAGACCTTGATATCCGTAGTAAATACTTGCGCAATAGCGATGGTTTCTTCCCCAACCTTATAGGTTTTACAATCCTTATAGATAATCTCATTAGCACTTAAGCCATCAATCGATACTCCACTCTCTAGGAGTTTGATACCATATTCATGGAGATCTACTTTGGCCGTATTTGCAAGTTCGGTAGCAACCATCTTATCCTTCATTGTCGTCGTTGGACTTTGAAGCAAAAGCGTATCAGAGATGATACCACTAAGCATGATCCCCGCAATATCTTTAGGGATCCTGATGCCATTTTCTTTGAATAGATAATAGATGATCGTATTGACCGAACCTACGGACATATTACGGAAATTTATCGGACTGGAAGTGTTGATATCACCAATATTATGATGGTCGATGATCTCTAAGATTTCGGCTTCATATAAACCATCAACGCTTTGACCTAACATATTATGATCGACCAAGATGACCTTCTTTCGGTTGATCTCATGAGCATCGATCGTTCGGAGCATCCCCACACATACGTTTTTATCATTGATGATCGGATAGTTCGTATGTTTTAACTTAGC
>CANQQK010000005.1 GCA_947626015.1 uncultured Bacilli bacterium
CTATAATAATTAAGCTTGGAAACGATACCAAAACGATCTCTTAAGGGACTGGAAATATCACCAGCACGCGTTGTTGCTCCTACCAAGGTAAATGGTGGTAAGGTAATCTTGATGCTTCGACTAGCACCTTCAGCACCAACAACAATATCGAGTTCAAAATCTTCCATTGCGGGATATAAGATCTCCTCGATAAATTTTGGCATACGATGAATCTCATCGATAAATAAGACATCCCCTGGTTCCAAAGTCGAAAGAACAGCTGCTAGATCGCCACTCTTTTCGATAGCTGGTCCACTACTCGTCTTTAGATTACTACCAAGCTCATTAGCTATGATATGAGCAAGGGTTGTCTTACCTAATCCTGGAGGACCATATAATAAGACATGATCCAAAGGTTCATTACGCATCTTAGCTGCTTCGATAAAGATACGGATGTTTTCCTTAACCTCCGTTTGTCCCACATATTCATCAAGTGATTGGGGACGAATGGTTTCATCCAATAAATCTTCATCCCTAATATCTGCTGAAACAATTCTTTCCATAAAACCACCTATCTACTTTTAATATCTTTTAGGATATCAAGCCAATTATCATAAGCTAAATATTGACTCTTACCCTTACCTTTAAAATGGATAACTTCGATACCTCTACTTGCTACACTATCACAGTTACTCTTCTTATCATCAATAAATAGATCGATTCCTTCCTCTTTAGCAATAAGTCCTTTATCGACCGCTTTAAAGATTATCTTATCATAAGGAATATCATGATATTTAAGATAAGCCTCGGTATATTCCTTATAAAAGGAACCAATATCGCCTCTTGCGGTAATAAAGATAATCTCATGACCTAATTTTTTTAACTCATGAAGAGCAAATGCCGCATCCTTCTTAAGCAATTCATATCGATAAAGTTTTCTTACTCTAACATCTACAAAATCACTAAAGAGGGGTTCCGGTAAATCACGATAACAAGTATAATTCGTATAATACTTGCGTAAGAAGAAAGCAATCATATCGGAAGTTTCCGTTATCGTATCATCTATGTCAACACCTATTCTCATATTAATTATTAAGCATATATTTCAATGCATCCTTTACTTGATTTTCAATCGTTGCCGTATAATCGATATGTGGTAAAACCTTCTTAATATCCGGCATCTTATAACCAAGACTTTCTAGGACAGCTACCAATTCATTAGCTTCCTCCTTTGGTTTACTAGAAGCTGCTAACTTACCCTTAAGATCCAAGATAATCTGTCTAGCAAGTTTATCACCAACCTTAGGAAACTTGGTAAGATAGATAACATTTTCCCTATCGATGGCATCGATAATACCACTAACACTACCAGTAGCAAACATCGGCATTGCTACCTTAGGACCTAATCCCTTAACATCGATAAGTCTTAAGAAAAGATCTCTTTCTTCCATACTTTTAAAACCATAAAAACTTAATTCATCTTCTCTAATATGGCAATAAAGATAAACCTTATATTCTTCACCAACATTAAAAGCATAAGGATTAGCAACAAAGATATTAAAACCAATACCTTTATTATCCAAGACGATTGAATTAACCGTTGTCATATCAACAATACCTTTAATATAATTAAACACGTTAACACCACCCTAATCTAGATTATATCATATTACAATTATTATATCATAACCTCTAACTTTTAATGTCAAAATCAAGACCTCCTTAATAAACTATATTAGGTAAGGGAGGTAAAATTATGTATTACTACGGATATAATAATAGCTATGGTATGCAACAAAGCCCATGTTGTCCTAACCAAGGATTCGCTGGTTATACGACTGGTGGATATTCATGGGGTGCTGCATTATGGATTGTCTTATTTATCTTGCTTGTAATCATTATAGGTGCCGGTTGGACTGGAAATTATAATGATTAATTAAAGCCACATTGGTGGCTTTTTATATGCCTTAGAATAAAGATAATTGATTAGATTCACTTAGATTATCTAAACAACCTAAGGCTTTTAATTTCTCTAAAGCCGAAGTATTTACCTTACCACGAACTTGTAAGTCTTCTTGAGATATAAATGGGCGTTCCTTACGTGCTTTAACGATACTTAAAGCAACGTTTTCACCCAAACCATCGATAGCTCTAAACGGAATGATTAAACCCTTATTATCATCCGTAATAACAAAGTTTTTAGCATCACTCTTCTCGACATTAATATTTTCAAAATAGAAACCACGAGCAGTCATCTCTAAGCAAAGACATAACGTCTCACGAGTATCCAATTCCTTATTGGATGCTTGATTACCCTTAGCATCGATTTCATCGATCTTTTCTCTAATGGCATCTTCTCCATGAATCATTGCTAGAACATCGAATTGATCACGACGAACAGAAAGATAAGCACAGTAATACCATATTGGATGATGAACCTTAAACCACGCAATTCTAAAGGCACTCGTAACATAAGCTGTAGCATGCGCTTTAGGGAACATGTATTTTATCTTACGACAAGATTCGATATACCACTCAGGAATCTTATATTCCCTCATCGTTTCCGCAAACGCTTTCCAACCTTCAGGATCTTTACTCGGTTTACCTTTACGAACGAATTCCATAATTTTGAAGGCTTTAGCTGGTGGTAAACCCCATTGTATTAGATTAACCATGATGTCATCACGACACCCAATAACATTCTTAAATGGTACTTGAATATTACCATTTTCATCAGGAGTACAAAGATCACGAGCATTACCTAACCAAACATCGGTTCCATGAGAAAGTCCGGAAATCTTGATTAATTCGGCAAAAGTCGTTGGTTTGGTTTCCTCAAGCATTCCTAAAAGGAAGGAAGTACCAAATTCAGGAACTCCTAACGTTCCGGTTGGACAATACTTTTTACCATCCTTCGTAAGACCACGAAGTCTTTCCTTTTCAACACCTAAGACCTCAGGACCAGTGAAAATCTTCATCGTATCTGGGTCACCTAAATCGATCTTCGTAACATCCATTCCCGAAAGGTCTTGAAGCATCCTTAAAACGGTTGGATCATCGTGACCAAGAATATCTAGTTTTAAAAGATCGGCGTCAATGGCATGGTAATCGAAATGAGTCGTACGCCATGCTGAATTCGGATCATCTGCTGGATATTGGAAAGGCGTAAAATCCCAAATGTCTTTATATCCAGGAACAACGACGATACCTCCTGGATGTTGACCAGTCGTTCTCTTAACTCCTGTACATCCAACAGCTAATCTTTCAACTTCCGGAATACGAATGTTGCTCTTGATGATACCCTTTTTCTTTAAGTCATCTTTATTTACCACATCTAATCCTAAAGAGGAAGCTTCGCTCTTCAAAGCATCATACATTCGCTCTTCGAAGAATCCTTGAACATAACCGAATGCCGTCTTATCAGCAACCGTACCAATCGTTCCCGCACGATAAACGTTATCGGTACCAAATAAAACCTTCGTATATTCATGAGCACTAGCTTGGTTATCTCCAGAGAAGTTAAGATCGATATCGGGAACCTTTTCACCACTGAATCCTAGGAAGGTGGCAAATGGCATGTCATTACCTTGGTGAATCATGACTTCCCCACACTTAGGACACTTCTTTTCCGGAAGGTCAAAGCCACTTGGATAGTTTTCTGAATAAGCTACCCCATTTTCGTCATTAAACTCACTATGTTGGCACTTTGGACAATAATAATGAGCTGGTAAACCATTACATTCGGTAATACCCATCATACTTGCAACAAATGATGAACCAACAGATCCACGAGAACCTACGAGATAGCCATCATCATTGGAGTGTTTAACAAGCTTTTGCGCTATCAAGTAAATAACGTCGAAACCACCACCGATAATACCCGAAAGTTCGGCCTTGGCTTTTTCCGTAGCTTCCTCATCACTTAGTGATTCATCATTACGCAGGATTTGTTCCTTCTTAAGTTTAACGACCCCATCATAACCACTCATGATGACCTCATGTAAGACCTTTGGGAAGATTTCATCCTTTTCCTCTTCACTCATCTCTGGGTGATCGATACCAATCTTTTCCATTACTAAAGCATCGATCTTATCACCATAAAATTCTTGCGCAATACGATCTTCGATATTACGTGGCAAAGGATCACCATACATCGAATGTGCCTTATCAAATACCAAATCACGACATGTCTCTTGTGAATGTTCGATGATTGGTGAGAATGGTTTATCAGGGAAGACAACGACTTCAATCTCTTCTAACATATCAATAATCTTATTAGGGTTCGTAATAACGATCTCTTCAACTAAATCATCATCCCCAAGCCAAGCAAAGGCATCAAGCATCTCCTTGGTCGTTTTAAAGTATTGATTAGGAATATGTCCAGGAACATAAACGTCCGAATCATCAAATTTACATGCTAAGGAATAAGTTCCATCAGCATAATTAACATTGACTAAACCACCGATTTGTAATCTTCTTAAAGCACCATCAATAGCATATTTTCTTTCATTTTCGGCATCTTTACCTTTAAGCTTTTCTTCGGAAGCATCGTTTGATGGTACATAGATCGAAGCAATATTACTAGCGGTTATTGGAATATTTTTAACCTTGGTTAAAACATAGATATATTTTAAAACCTTAACATCGATAAGCGCTAATTCAACACCATTTTTAGCTGCTTTAGCAATAGCATCATCGATATTATCTTTATTGACATTAACCCCTCTAATACCATTTAAATATCTTGCTAAAGGATGTCTTCCTTTACCAGGAACATTTTGATTAACTATGATTTCTCGATATAAACGATCACTCTCATTGATATTATGAACATCTCCCGTAGCAACAACCAATTTACCACACTTTTTAGCACATCTAATAATCTTACGAAGACATTCCTTAAGATGATCAAGATTGGAAATATCATGATTACGTAAAAGATGCATGTAGTTTTCCAATGGTTGGACTTCAATATAATCATAGAATTCCATCGCTTTAATAAGTTCTTCATCCGTACGGGACTCTGCAATACTGAATATCTCACCATTCAAACATGCTGATCCCACCAAGATACCTTCACGATATTCTTCGATCAACTTACGTGGTATCTTAGCATTTCTTTGAATGAAATTAGAATTAGCAAAACTGATTAATTTAAAGAGATTTTTAAGACCCGGATGGTTCTTAGCAATCATCGTAACATGTTTAAGATTATCATACATATTAGCAGAATGTTCTGTAAATGTCTTACCAGGAATATTTTCATACATCTGTAACCAATCTTCATGACACCATTCATACTTCCAAACATAATCATTGATTTCATACTTAGCAAAAGGATTACCAAATTTAGGATCAGGTTCTTCCCCTTCTTCTAAATGTCTAACATAATTCTTATAGGTACATAATTCACCAATATTATTTAATTTCTTAGGATCATTTCTAAAACTTATCTCCTCTAAAAGACCTAAATCATTAAGATCACTAATTCTTTTAATACCTTCGATTTGTTTTAACATACGACTGAAGATATATCCGGTATTTTCGGAGTCGACATCAGCACCATGGTGTTGACCAACATAGATCGTAATCTTAAAGTTACGTTCGATTAAATCCTTATGATAAGTAATGCTTACCGTATTTTCCGCAGGATGAAGATCAACCATATCAAGTTCTTCATTTAATTCCCAACCATCTTTAAGGATTACCTTAACTTTAACCTTATCGGTTTTACTAGCAAGATATACCGTATCCAAATAGATCTCTTTTTTTACCTTATTAACCCTTTGTTCGGATGCAAGATCCGTTTCTTGGACATTGATATCCTTACACTTCATGATCGATTTATCATCGACAAGAATATCTTCGATTTCATCGGATGCTTCATTATGAAGTTTAATAGCACCACTGGATACATCATTACTATCTTCCGATTCATCGCTTTCTTCACCAGTATCAACACCATAAAACTTACCCAATGCTGCTAAACTATGTCGTTTAAGATCACGATTGATAATTCTCGATAACATAAGGGTATCGATAATTGGGTTTGTTAATGGCTTTAAACCAGCTTTATAGATCGCCATATCCACCATATTTTTATCGAAACGCGCATTATGAGCAACAAGTGGTAAAGAACCAATCCAATCGATAAAACGCTTGATAACCGTTGCTTCATCATCAGCATCCTTAACATCATCATCGGAAATATCCGTGACTCTCGTAATTGCTTCATCAATATGATGATGGGGATTGATAAATTCATCGAAACGATCAACGACTTCACCATGATGGATCTTAACACCACCAATTTCGATAAGAGAATCTCCTAATCCAGGATTGAAACCTGTTGTTTCGGTATCGAAGACAACAAAGGTATTATCTTCAATCAATTCATCGTTAGGATTATAAACAACATTCAATGATGATTCACACATCTCGAGTTCTACACCATATCCAGCTTTAAAAGGAACATAGTTTTTCTTAGCTTCCTTGGTCTCTTCGATATATTTTTGAATCTCTTCAATACCTTCGGTATTACCAGATTCCTTAATCTTTTCTAAACTTTCTTCAAGCTCTTTGATCTTGGCATCAAATTCCTTTTTCTTACCCTTATTATATTTGGTTACCGTATCAAAGACATGAGGAAATGATTGACAACAATCATGATCGGTAATAGCAATACCACGATGATTAAAGCTAATAGCTTGATTGACTAAAGCTACCTCATCACATACGCCATCCATCTGACTCATCATCGTATGACTATGTAACTCGGCACGTTTAACTGGAGCATCATCAACCCTTTTAATCTCGGGATTTTCGATGCTTTCATAACCACTAAAGTTAAACACTAAATCATGAGCATAAGGATCTTCCCTAACTTGCCCCGTAAAGTGAAACCATTTACCATTCTTTAATTCTTTACCTAAACGTGCTAGGTCCTCTTCATCCTTAGCATATTTCTTAGCAAGAATACTCGATGAATTATCACTAATCTTTAGCGTTACCAAATAAAGAGGATCGCCATTCTTTTTCGTTCTTTGGGTAAACTCGCCATCAAAAACATAAGCTTCCAAATTAACTCCATTCTCTTCACGATCAATGGAAGCAATGGATACAACCCCATCCCTTTGGTAATCAACCTTCTTACGATAATTCCATTTATGGTTATCCGTACTCTCTTGTACTACCGGAATAACCTTAATATCACTCTTATCCCTTTCAATTTTATTCTTAATATCTTCTCTTAATCTTTCATCAACAACATAATCAATAGTAATTCCTTTAAGGCCATAATCTGCTAAAGTATTCTTAATATTATTTAAGATATCCCCTAACTCTTCTCCTTCAAAGGAAGAAGATACCGTAATACTGATATTTTTATCACTAACCTTAATATCATCACTCTTTATCGATTTAAGTGAAGGATTATTCTTAATTGCTTCATTAAAGAAATAACCAAAATATTCCTTAATAGCTTCTTCATCAAGATTTTCATATACGATATCAATCATAATCTTTTTAACATCATCAAGACCTTCAGAAGCTATTCTTTTAAGATTTAACATCGAAGATAATGGTACAACCTTACTTGATTTTAAATGAAGTAACCAAGTACTATTCTTACGATTAACAACAACATCTTCTAGATGGGTATCCTCAAAAGCTATTACATCATTAAAATTAATCTTTTTAAAAAATCTTAAAAGTTTCTCATCCATCTTGGCACTTCCTTACTATCTCTAAGAAATATTATACTTTTTATTCTTCAACTATTCAATATTTCTACATCAATTATACTATCAAACATTCGTTCGTTCGAGGGATAAAGAAAAAGTTTAGAGATAACTCTAAACTTTATCATCATGGTTTGAAATTATCATCTTGTCAATCTCGTTGTTAAATCTTGTTGTAATCTCTGCTGTCATCTATAAGTATTTCTTCTCTTCGCTGTCTTAATCAAGTTGTCCGTTGTTATTCTATGTTGCTTACTTATAATATCAACCATTTCTCCCCATCGGGTACTGTACCCTTAAACCCATTATAGTACAACTTTATTTTATAATGCAAGATAAAATGACAAAAAATTTAAATTTTTATTTATACCATTATAGATCATAAAATTTTTTAAAATAAAAAGAAGAAACTATGCAGTTTCTCCTTCTAAATTACTAGAACTATCTTCATCGACTTCAACGACTTTTTCTTCTTCATCCTTCTTAACCTCTTCATCATCGATGAATTGATTTTCTAAGACTTCTGAAGCATCATCAGATAAGTATTCCTTTTCAAGAGATATTTCGATATTAGAATATTCTCTTGCACCAGTACCAGCAGGTATTAGTTTACCAAGAATAACATTTTCCTTTAATCCCTTTAAGTAATCTACTTTACCTTTAATTGAAGCATCGGTTAAGACACGAGTCGTCTCTTGGAATGATGCAGCAGATATGAAGGAATCCGTTTCTAGAGCTGACTTCGTAATACCTAGAATAACTGGACGACCAGTTGCAGGTACACCACCAGTTAAGATAACTGGTTTATTACGATCAGCAAACTCACGCATTGATACGGTTAATCCAGCAACTAAATCTGAATCTCCCTCATCAACAACCTTCATCTTATTGATCATTCTACTAGCGATGATCTCAACGTGCTTATCAGAGATATCAACACCTTGAGATTTATATACCTTTTGAATCTCTTTTAAGATATAACTTTGCGTTGTAATTGGGTCCGTAACAGCTAGTAATTCTTTTGGACTGATAGATCCTTGAGATAATTTATCACCAGCATGAACTTCACTACCAATATCAACAACTAACTTAGCTTCGTAAGAAGTTATATGGTCATGAGACTCAACATCATTTTGAACGGTAACCTTCCATTTACCATTGACATCTTCTATATTGGTAACCTTACCATTGATCTCAGCAATTGTTGCTTTAGCCTTTGGAATACGAGCTTCGAATAACTCTTCAACTCTTGGAAGACCTTGAGTAATATCGGCGTCACCACCATGCGCAACACCACCACTGTGGAAGGTACGCATCGTAAGTTGGGTACCTGGCTCACCAATTGATTGAGCAGCCATAATACCAACAGCTTCACCAATCTCAACAACATTACCTGTTGCTAAGTTACGTCCATAACACTTTTGACATACACCATTTGGTGATGTACAAGTTAGAGCACTACGGATTTCAACTTCCGTTACCCCAGCTTTTTCAATCTTAGCAACGATAGCTTCCGTAATCTCTTGATCCTTATCAATAATGGTCTCCTTAGTCTCTGGGTTGATAACTTTCTTAGCCGTAAAACGACCTAAAATACGATCAGCCAAAGACTCGATAACCGTACCATCGTTTTCATCAACGAAAGCGGATACGACAAGACCAGATAAGCAACCACAATCCTCTTCTTTAACGATGATATCTTGAACAACATCGACAAGACGACGAGTTAAGTATCCTGAGTCAGCGGTACGAAGTGCAGTATCGGCAGAACCTTTACGAGCACCATGGGTATTAAGGAAGAATTCGTTTACCTTTAAACCTTCAACAAGGTTAGAAGTTATCGGAATTTCTACAACTGAACCGTCTGGTTTAGCCATAAGACCACGCATACCAGCCATTTGTCCGAATTGGTTAACTGAACCACGGGCACCAGAATTCATCATCATAAATATTGGGTTATCACTTTGAATCTTAGCAATACTTGCAAGTTCGTTGTGAACCATATCGGTAACATGGTTCCATACATCACAGACAGAAGCATGTCTTTCTTCATCCGTAATCAAACCACGTTTATATTGTTTATTGATCTTCTCAACCTTTTCATGACCTTCAGCAAGATATTCCTTCTTATGTTCTGATACCACAATATCACTCATTGAGAAAGTAATACCAGCAACAGTTGAGAATTTGAAACCTAAATCCTTTAACTTATCAAGCATGATTGAAGTTTCGGTTGTCTTATAACGCTTAAATACTTGCGCAATAATCTTTTGTAAATCTTTTTTAGTGAAAGCACTCGTAAGCGGCATCTTACTAACCTCTTCTGGAATGTTAACACCTTGATCTAGGAAATATTTCATTGGGGTAATACCTTCAATATTTTCCTTAGATGCTTCATTTAAGTATTGATAAGTATCTGGTAAGATTTCATTAAATTTAAGTTTACCAGCAGTAGTTACAAGATATTTATCTTGAACTTCTTCCATAAATAATTTATATCTAAAGCTACGTACAGGAATAACGATACGCGTATGTAAGGTAATTTCATGTCTTTCATAAGCCATCAAAGCTTCATTAGCATTTTTATAAACCTTACCTTCGTTTTCCTCACCGGCTTTTTCCATCGTTAGATAGTAGTTACCTAAAACCATATCTTGTCCTGGAGTAACGATTGGTTTTCCATCCTTTGGTGAAAGGATGTTATTAGCACCAAGCATCAAGATACGTGCTTCGGCTTTAGCCTCTTCTGATAATGGAACATGGACAGCCATTTGGTCACCATCGAAGTCCGCATTGAAGGCTGTACATACCAATGGATGTAAACGAATTGCCTTACCACCAACTAATTTAGGTTCAAATGCTTGAATACCTAATCTATGTAGGGTTGGTGCACGGTTTAATAGTACTGGATGTTCGGTAATAACATCTTCAACGATATCCCATACACAATCATCACGATTATCGATTAACTTCTTAGCACCCTTGATATTATGAGCAAGTCCTTTGGTTACTAAACCATTGATAACATGTGGTTTAAATAACTCAAGAGCCATCTCTTTTGGAATACCACATTGATACATCTTTAATGATGGACCAACAACGATAACAGAACGACCAGAATAGTCAACACGTTTACCTAATAGGTTTTGACGGAAACGTCCTTGTTTACCTTTTAACATACTAGATAATGACTTTAATGGTCTTGATGAAGCAGCCGTTACGCTACGACCACGACGTCCATTATCGAATAAGGTATCAACAGCTTCTTGAAGCATACGTTTTTCATTTTGAATGATGATTGATGGAGCACTTAACTCGATCAATTTCTTCAAACGATTATTACGATTGATGATACGACGATATAGATCATTCAAATCAGAGGTAGCAAAACGACCACCATCTAGTTGAATCATTGGTCTAATCTCTGGTGGAATAACCGGGATAACATCTAAGATCATCCACTCTGGTTTATTACCACTCTCTTGGAATGCAACTAAACAATCTAGTCTCTTAACAAGTCTTACACGTTTTTGACCAGTAGCATTAGCAAGTTCTTTACGAAGATCTTCAACCTCTTTGTCAACATCAACCTCTTGTAATAATTTCTTAATTGCTTCCGCACCCATACCAACTTCGAAACCATTACCATACTTTTCATAGTAAGCACGATATTCTTTATCAGACAAGGTTTGCTTCTTTTCTAGTGGGGCATTACCTGGATTAACAACGACATAGCTTACGAAGTATAAAACCTCTTCTAGATCTCTTGGGGACATATCTAGAACTAAGCCCATCTTTGAAGGTACACCCTTAAAGAACCAGATGTGAGAGCAAGGAGAAGCAAGTTCGATATGACCCATACGTTCACGACGAACTTTAGACTTCGTAACCTCAACTCCACAACGATCACATATAACATTTTTATATCTTAATCTCTTGTATTTACCACAAGAACATTCATAATCCTTTGTTGGACCAAATATCTTTTCACAGAATAGTCCATCTCTTTCTGGTTTTAAAGTACGATAATTGATAGTCTCTGGTTTCTTAACTTCACCATAAGACCATTCACGAATCTTTTCAGGGCTAGCAATGCTGATCTTAATTCCTTTAATACTATTAACCTCTAACATTATTCTTCCCCTCCTTCAAAACCATTCTCGATAGCCATAATCTCTTCATCGCTTGGACTTTCTTCTTCATCGTCCTCATCGTAATCCTCTTCCTCTTCTTCATAAGAAGAATCTTCTGGATCTTCTGGCTCATCGATATCCGGTACTAACGGTTCTTTCTTCTTAACCTCACCGGTATTAACATCGATCTCATCGATTGTTAGAGCTTCACCATCGGTATCATCATCCATCTCTAACTCACGAAGATCATGAATCTTATCATCTTGATCGATCATTTCAATATTTAGACCTAAAGCTTGGAATTCTTTAATCAATACTCTAAATGACTCTGGAACTCCGGCAGTCGATAAGGTCTTACCTTTAACTAAGGCTTCATAAACTTTAACACGGCCATTAACATCATCGGATTTAACGGTCATAATCTCTTGAAGAACATGAGCAGCACCATAAGCATATAATGCCCAAACCTCCATCTCTCCAAATCTTTGACCACCGAATTGAGCTTTACCACCAAGTGGTTGTTGCGTTACCAAACTATATGGTCCCGTAGAACGAGCATGTAATTTATCATCAACCATGTGGTGTAACTTAATCATATACATGACACCAACTGATACACGATTTTCAAAAGGTTCACCAGTCTTACCATCATATAACCAAGTCTTACCATCATGATCCATTCCGGCTTCATCCATCATCTCATAGATTTCATCAATCGTTGCACCATCGAATACCGGTGTGGCAACATGAACACCTAACTTCTTAGCAGCCATACCTAAGTGTAACTCTAAGATTTGTCCTAAGTTCATACGTGATGGAACACCTTGTGGATTTAAGACAACATCAACTGGCGTACCATCTGGTAAATATGGCATATCCTCTTCTGGTAAGATTAGCGATACAACACCTTTATTACCATGACGTCCACTCATCTTATCTCCAACTTGAATCTTACGTTTTTGAACGATATATACTCTAACTACTTTAGATACACCTGCTGGTAATTCATCACTGTTTTCCTTGGTATAAACCTTAACATCATGAATAATACCATCAGCACCATGGGCTACTCTTAGAGAAGTATCTCTTACCTCTCTCGTCTTTTCACCAAAGATAGCATGTAATAGTTTCTCTTCAGAAGTTAACTCTTGAACACCCTTAGGAGTAACCTTACCTACTAGGATATCTCCTTCATGAACTTCGGTACCAATACGAATGATACCTTCAGCATCCAAATTCTTACGAGCTTCTTCACTAACATTCGGAATATCACGCGTAATCTCTTCAGGTCCTAATTTAGTATCACGACAATCGATGTCATAATGTTCAATATGTAAGGAAGTATAAACATCATCCTTAACTAATCTTTCATTTAAAACAACAGCATCCTCATAGTTATAACCATTACATGTCATGAAGGCTACAACCATATTCTTACCTAAAGCAAGTTCTCCCTTATCAGTACTTGGTCCATCAGCAATAACTTCACCAGCATGAACCTTATCACCAATATTAACGATTGGGGAATGATTTATACAACTCTCAGCATTACTTCTTTCAAAGTTAGCTAAGTAATAAACATCTTTATCCTTTGCCGTCTTAACAACAATCTTCTTAGCATCAGCATATTCAACAACACCATCAGCCTTACAAACGATTGTTGAACCAGAATCACGAGCAGCGATATATTCAACCCCAGTACCAATATATGGTGCTTCTGTTTGTAATAATGGAACAGCTTGACGTTGCATGTTGGAACCCATCAAAGCACGGGTTGCATCATCGTGATCCAAGAATGGAATAATACTTGTCGTAATAGATACGATTTGACTTGGAGCAACATCGATGAAATTGATCATCTCTTTCTTAACCGAAACGTTATCACCATTCAAACGACAAATATTTTCATCTTCGATTAAATTATTATTCTTATCCATAGCGATCGTTGCTTGACCAATATAATAGTCAGCTTCTTCATCAGCTGTTAGATAAACGATTTCATCAGTAACATGACAATTAACAACTTTACGATATGGTGTCATGATAAATCCATATTCGTTGATCTTAGCATAACTTGCTAAAGATGTAATAAGTCCGATATTGGCACCTTCTGGTGACTCGATAGGACAGATACGACCATAGTGACTTACGTTAACGTCACGAACGTCCATACCAGCACGATCACGAGATAATCCACCAGGTCCTAAAGAAGATAGACGACGTTTATCAGTAAGTTCGGCAATCGGATTGATTTGATCCATGAACTTCGAAAGTTGTGATGAACCAAAGAATTCCTTCATAGCGGCCGTAACTGGTCTAATATTGATCAAAGTCTTTGGGGTAATACTATCAAGCTCTTGGGTCGTCATACGTTCACGGATAACTCTTTCCATACGAGCAATACCAGTCTTGAATTGGGTTTGAATTAATTCTCCTGCTTGTCTTACACGACGATTTCCTAAATGGTCGATTTCATCAACACTACCAAAGCCAGCAAGTAAATCTAAATAATAACTTACAGCAGCATAAACATCGGAAATAGTAAGACGACGAGAATCGATAGTTTGATCATTACCAATAATCGTAATAATCTTTGTATCATCTTTCTTATCATAAACCTTTATGGTTTGAATCTTATCATATTGGTCTAGTTCTTCATTGATACGAACACTTTTAACATTATAACCATTTGCAAATAATGGTCTTAAAGTTTCAAGCATTGGTTTATCGATAACGGTACCAGAAGCACAAATTTTCTTCTTACCATCAACGATATCTTCAGCAATCTTCATACCAAGTAAACGATCTAAAACATTTAACTTTTTATTGAATTTATAACGACCTACTTTAGCTAGATCATAACGGAACTTATCAAAGAAACGTGTGATCATTTGGTTCTTAGCAGAATCCAAAGTAGCTGGTTCACCAGGACGTAATTTTTCATAGATTTCGATTAGAGCTTCATCAGTATTCTTAGTGGAATCCTTCTCTAAAGTATTTTTAATAAATTGATTGTCTTCACCAAATAATTCTAGGATTTCTTCATCAGATGAAAGACCTAAAGCACGTAAAAGAGTCGTAATCGTAACCTTTCTTGTACGGTCGATACGAACATATACAACATCACGAGCATCTAGTTCAAACTCTAACCATGTACCACGGTTAGGGATGACCTCACCACTAACAACAGGGCGTCCATTCTTATCGATATCTCTTTTAAAATAGATAGATGGACTTCTTACCAATTGTGAAACGATTACACGTTCAACACCATTGATAATGAAGGTTCCTGAATCCGTCATCATTGGCATATCGCCTAAGAATATCTCTTGCTCTTTTACTTCACCCGTCTCATGGATGAATACTTGAGCTTGAACCTTTAGAGGAGCTGAGTATGTTACCATACGTTCCTTAGATTCCTTTATGCCATATCTAGGTTCCTCAAAACAGTAAGATTTAAAATCAAGGGATACCTTACCCGTAAAACTTTCAACAGGGAATATATCTTTAAACGCTTCTTCGATACCTTCCTCTAAGAACCATTGATATGATTTCTTTTGTACTTCTAATAAGTCAGTCAATGCCAAGGCATTAGTCGTTTTTGAGAAAGATCTTCTTTCTCGATGGTCACCAAATTTTTGAACTTTGTATGCCATTTTTTCACCCCAATACTATAGTAATTTTTTGAATCTCCACGCGTAAAAGGAGTATTCGCCACCAATTTAAAATTATATCTATTTAATAAATAGATGTCAATAACATTTTGCAACAATAATATAAAAACCTTTACTTTTGTTAATTACATCAACATCATATATTTCCTTCATCTTGGAAATTGCACTTTTAGCACCTTGATCCTTGCGCATTACACACCATAATTCTCCATCAGGATTTAAATATTCTTTAGCTCCAAGCAAGATTTCCATAACGACATCTTTCCCGGCCCTAATGGGTGGATTAGTCACGATTACATCATATTTATCCGTAACTTCGCTATAGATATCGCTCACCTTCGTTTCGGCAACAATCCCCAAAGACTTCGCATTCATAGCACTCAAATGCACGGCCCGACGATTAACATCGATCAGCGTTGGTTTAGTATTCATCACTTTAGAGATCGTAAGACCAATGATGCCATAACCGCATCCCACATCTAATAATTTAGCGTCCCTTCTACCTCTTTTAAAGAAGGTTTCCATTAAAAGGCGACTGCCATAGTCCACACGATCCTTAGAAAAAACACCTAAATCACTTGTAAACTCAAAGTAATAATCTTCATACTTATAAATGATAGTTAGAAATTTCGAAGCCAAACTATCGTTATTAGTAAAGTAATGTTCCATTTACGTTCCCCTTTGAATAAACATAATTATATCAAAAATAAAAATCATATTCAATAAGCAAAATAAAAAAGATTGTTAAGCAATACTAACAATCTTTACTTCATATGTTCCATTAGGACTGGCAATCGAACAAATATCGCCAACCTTAGCTCCACATAAGGCTTTACCAATTGGCGATTCATCAGATATCTTATTATCAAATGGGTCAGCTTCTAGTGAACCAACAATCTTATATTCATCCGTATCATCTTCATCATCGATATACGCTATCTTAACAGTTGAACCTAAACCAACAACATCATTCGATTTCGAATCAATAATCGTTGCATGTTCAATCATATATTCTAGTTCCTTTATACGTGCCTCTACCTTTGCTTGCTCATCTCTAGCAGCATCATAGTCGGCATTCTCTGATAAATCTCCTTGAGCACGAGCTTCTTTAATAGCTTGAATTATTCTTGGACGATCTTCTTCTCTTAGTTTGCTTAATTCTTCTTCCACAGCAGTAAAGCCGGCAGGAGTAAGCTTTATTTCCTTTTTACCAGACATTTAAATCACCTTTCTTCAGTCAACTCACAAAACTACGATTAAAAGCATACAATAAATCATACTAAATGTCAAACATTTTTATACGCATCATAGCAAATTTAGGAAGCTCATGATCGATTTTAATTTTGACAATCATTTGCGGATGACGAGCAATATCGATAACATTACCGTCTTCATCCATTATATTATCGATTGTATAATCGAAGGTTTCCATATTGGGTCCAAAGAATTGTACGGTATCCCCTACTTTAAAATAATTACGTTCTTCGATAATAGCATAACCATCTTGATAATCCAAAACGAGTCCTAGAAAATCTTGATTGGATACCTCTTCTCTACCAAGATAATATTGCTCATTAACTCCTGGTAATTTATCAAAGAATTGAGGCGTAGATTCTCTGTTTGCTACACGATTTAAAACCTTCAAAGCATAATCCTTATATTCATCCGTTAAGGTATTATTTAAGATTTTATCGATCAACCGACGATAGATTAAAATCACAGTTGCAACATAGTAGATACTACGCATACGGCCTTCGATCTTAAAGGAATTAACACCTAGATCGATCATCTCTTTGATATAAGGGATCATATTTAAATCCTTAGGTGTCATCGAAAATACTTCGTCACTTACCTTTTGACCATCCTTTTTATAAGCAAACGTCCAACGACAGATTTGGGCACATCCCCCACGATTAGAATCCCTATTGGTACAATAATTCGATAACACACAACGACCTGAAATCGAAGTACACATTGCTCCATGCATAAAGCACTCGATCTCTAAGCCCGTCTCCTCTTTAATCCTTTTGATATCTTCCTTACTACATTCACGTGCTAAGACGATGCGTGTTGCTCCTAAATCCTTATAAAATAGTGCAGCTTCATAGTTCATGATCGATGCTTGGGTAGATATATGAACTTCTAAATCAATGTGATTTTTCTTGATGGTATCGATAACACTGATATCACTAGAGATGATAGCGTCGACCTTAATTTCACTTAAATATTTTAAATAATCTACTAATCCATCAAGATCTTCATCATGAAAAACAATATTGACCGTTACATAAACTTTTTTACCACGTTCATGAGCAAATAAAACAGCTTCCTTGATCTCCTCATTCGAAAAATTCTTGGCATTAGCTCTTAAGGAATAATTATGTCCTCCAAAATAGACCGCATCAGCTCCATAAAGGAAAGCAAACTCCATCTTCTCTTTCGTACCTGCAGGTGCCAATAACTCAATGTTTCTCATCTTCATCACCTATCATAATCCTCTAAACGATAAACCGTCTTCTTATTTAAAAAGCCTTCATCACCAAACGATGAACCATCTAAGATATTTTGAATATTATCGGGATTTAAATCCATATTAAGGATTAAATAAAATTTAATCTTATCATCAGCCAATTCCTTAGCAAAATTAATATAGTTAAAATATTCATCATTAAAAAGACAGGTACCATATTCACTTTCACGAGCAAAGAAACGATTTTTATTTGTTTCTAGGGTAACATCATTATAATCATCTAAATGCATATATTCATTGTAATTAGATAATAGTTTACGACGAGAATACATAATATTATTCTTACCTAAAACATTGAAGACCAATGGTTTATGAGCTGAAGTTATAATTGCTTTAATCTCATCACCACATAATTCATTACTAATAACTGCACTATCACAACCATGATCCAAATAATAATTGATGGAATTACTATTGGTTCCAAAATGATTTTGAAACCAAATCAAGGAAATATCCTCATCTTTAAAGATATTATATACTCCTAAATCTTCAAAGATAATTCCCCGATATTTTAAGATATCTTCCTTAACCTCTTTTAAATAATCGATCGTCTTAGAGTCCATTACGCGATTTAAGAAAAGATAAGCATCCTTTGGAATTTTATCCAAAGGAAATGCTTGATACCCAATCGAAAAATCTTCAACAGCAAAAAGAAAATTGGTGAAACCAATTTTCCGATATTCTTCTAGACTTGCTAAATTATTAATATTAATCAATATTTTTTTCTTTTCCATCATTAGCTCTAAAACTTACAGATAATCCATCACCGATATCATAGAAACGTGTGATGTAATCATCCCTTTCCTTTAAATAATCGATATATTTTTCAATCTTGGTAACAAGACCTAAAACATTCTTGGATTCAATCTTTTCTTTATTATTTACTAATCCATGGAATTTTAAGTTATCGGTAATGATAACTCCTCCTGGATTTAAATAGTTTTCAAACTTCTCAAAGAATTTAATATATTGTCCTTTAGCAGCATCGATAAATATTAGATCATATTTATGACCAGCTAGATTAACATCTAGAGCATCATTAAAGACGATTTCAATTCTTTTATCCATGCCACACATATTAACGTTTTTAACGGCTTCACGATAACGTTTTTCGTCACGTTCGATCGTTGTTACTTCGACATCATCCTTAACTGATGCCATCATAATAGCTGAATAACCAATTGCTGTACCAAGTTCAAGGATAGATTTAACATCATTCATCTTGATATACTTACGAATAAAGTTAATCGAATCCTTTTCGATAATGGGAACATTATTAGCATCTGCATAACGTTCCATATCTTTTATTATTTCATTCATTAAATTTTACACCTCTTATTCAGGCCATAAATTGTTTTTTATCAATTCATTTTTCTTCTTTATATTTTCTTCATTGGTATGAGCAAAATAGACTTTATTATTCTTATCAGCAACAAAGAATAGATAATCCGTATCAGTAGGTTTTAATACCGCTTTGATTGATGATAATGAAGGACTGCATATTGGCCCGACTGGTAAACCCTTTACTGCACAGGTTCCCCTAGTATTATATGCATTACACTCATTTATTTCCTTATCATATAAGGGTTCTTTAAGATCCTTATGAACACCATAATAGCTTGTTACATCGCTTCCCAAAGGAATACCTTTATTTAAACGATTATAGAAAACACCAGCTACCATAGCACGATCTTCTTCGCTCACGGCTTCTAATTCTACCACACTTGCTAAAGTAAGTAAACCATGAACCGAATATGATGAAGATGTGATATCTTCCTTATAATTCGATAAAACA
Source organism: uncultured Bacilli bacterium (assembly GCA_947626015.1). GTDB lineage: Bacteria > Bacillota_I > Bacilli_A > RF39 > UBA660 > CAG-582. The sequence continues at coordinate 19,851 of CANQQK010000005.1, forward strand.
TGATCCATTTCGTCTAGCAATACCTTAATAACGCTTTCAATGGTAGCATCTTTTCTAAAAGCATAGGTATCCGGAAAAATATAACCTTCTAAAGGAAAATAGATGTCTTTATCCAAGATATCCTCTTCGATAAACCAATAATCCTTAATCAAGCTTTTTAAAAATTCTTCATCACTCAACTTTGATAAGATATCTTCCTTTTTAAAACCAAATTCTTCACTGATCTTATCGATATAATACTCCATGTTCTTACCTTCGATGAAGGTTACTAAATGTTCTTCATTTTCCAAAGAATTACCTGTACTCAAAGTCGTAAATATTTCATCCAAGCTCATGCTTTTACTCAAGATATAGGTTCCTGGATAGATGGCAATGCCATCACTAAGGCGCACATATATTTTAGCTACAAAGGTATTTCTGATTAAACCTTGATCATAAAGTTTATCGATAACGCTTCCCGTACCTTCGCCATTTTCGATGAGGAAATTAACATTCTCTTGGTTTTCGGAATCGACTGGTAAGATATTTATGAAAGCGATACCCCCTAAGATTAAGGCGATAACTAAAACAACAATAAAAATCTTAAACAATCCCTTTTGTAAAAAAGAGATTAGTTTTTCGGTATTATCACTTTCTTGCGTCTCCAGCTTCTTCATTCTCTTCACCACTACCTTCTCTTACCTTCTCTTGAACAGAGATAAGAATATTTTCGATGACCTTCCATTCCTTCTCACTGGTCAAAGGTTTTAAGGAAAGATCCTCTCCAGTAGGGTCATAAATACTAGCATAAACCTTAACATTACCTAAATCATCCGTTGTATTATCGGTATATGCAATATAACTCTTATTCGTTTCATCACTATCAAAAGTGAATAAAACATCACATTCTAATGTCTCACCACGATCATTAGTTATCTTTAATTTTCCATTATCTTCCATCATTTTTATTACCTTCCATCTTTCTAAGATATGTATCCAATATAATACTAGCAGCAACACTGTCGATAACCTTTTTACGGTTATTTCTAGAAACATCAAACGCCAATAAGACATTCGTAGCTTCGACCGTACTAAGTCTTTCATCGATCAAATGCACTTCCATATCGGTAGCACTCTCTAAAGCACTCTTAAACACTTCCGTACGTTTTACAGCATCACCTAAAGTATTATTCATATTCTTAGGATAACCTAAGACTAAAACTTTAATATGTTCCTTATCAATAATCTCTTTAACTGCCAATATAAGTTCATCTAAAGATGTATAATGTAGGGTTTTATAAGGACTGGCAATCAAACCAGAACGATCACTCATTGCTAAACCTAAAGTCTTAGTACCTAAATCCATTCCTAAATGTTTCATCAGTCCTCCAAATAACTCCTAACAATAACCTCTAATAACTTTTCACGATCAATACTTTGGATCTTTTCACGAGCTTTCTTAAAATTCGTAATATAAGAAGCATCATTACTTAGAATATAACCTACTAATTGATTGGTAGGATCATAACCCTTTTCTCTTAAGGCATCACAGATCTCCATCAAAGTAGTTTCAATCAAAGCATCCCCAATTTCATCAATATTGAATAGAGTTGTTTTTTCAAACATAACTTCACCCCTACTTGTCTATATTGTATCATGAATAACTATTAAAATAAACATTAAAAAAATCTCTATGAAAGAGATTTAATTAGCATTTAAAAAGTGCATAACGTCTTCCTTATTATGAAATCCAATTAGACGTGATATTTCCATACCATCTTTATATAAGATCAATGAAGGTATTCTTTCCACAAATAAATCTAAAGCTAAAGAAGCATAGATATTAGTATCAATCTTTAAAACCATCAACTCTAAATCATCTAAATAAGTATCTAATAGATTACATATCCCACAGGAATCCGTATAGAAATATAAAATACCATCTTGAAGATTTAATACTTCATCTTCATCTTTAAGAATTCTTATCATCTTTTAAACTATTCTTGAAGTTATCGATAACATCATCGATATCCTTAATATCAAACTTACCTTTATTTTGAATCTTTTGGGCTGATTCTGGAGTTATAACTTCATATTTAAGTAAGATCTCTAATGCTGCTTTATCAGCTTCTTCACGATCCTTACTACCACGATTAGCACAGACGTCATAGATCTCCGTTACGGAATAATATAAATCATTCGTAATATTGGATAAGATTGGGGTATTCTTAGTAATCCATGGACCAATCTCCGAATCATTATAATACTTAGCAGTAAATGGTAATTGGGCAATAACGAATACTAAGATAAAAGCATAGATATAATATTGTAAACCCCCAAATAATAAACCTAAGATTTTTGAGGGAATCGTTAGAATAAAGGTTAGATTAATAAATTTATCAACAATACCCGTAACCTTTAAGATAATCTTAAGTAAGAAGGATAAAACAAAGATACAAAAAGCATAAGCAATACCCTCATAGATCAAGATATTAACCGAACTTATTCCGGAAAATACTCCTCCAAAGGAAAAGAATGGTAAATTCTCATATAATAAAGTACTAATCGGATTCTTTAAAAAATAAGCTAAAACGAAGACCAATAATGATCCAAATAAGGATATTGCTGCCGAAAAACCACCATATTTAAATCCTTTATAAACACCATATAATATTAAAACTAAAATTAAAATATCGATTATATTCATATTTTCACTCCTATTATCTATTATACGTAAGGAAGTTTTAAAAATCAATAAATTATGATATTATTATGTCTAGGTGAAGAACTATGAAACAACAAACTATCGTCTTTAAAGTATCGGATAATTTAAAACAAGATATCATCGATTTCTATCAAGATCGAGCATTAGATAAAAAACCACCCTATTCCGTATTTCAAGTCAAAGATTATGACTGTGTTATCACCCTATATGAATCAGGTAAGATAATGTTTCAAGGAATAGGTGCTGATATCGAAGCAAGTTATTGGACGGAACAAGAAAGAATTAAGAATAATCGTCATATTGACGATGAAATCAATAAGGATAAAGAGAAAAAAGAACGTCATGATGAAGAATTAAAAGACGATCGTTTTAAAAATATTTCTACCATTGGCTCCGATGAGGTCGGAACTGGCGATTATTTTGGACCAATCATTGTAACCGCATCATTTGTGGATATCAAAAAGAAGATGATGCTCTATGATTTAGGAGTTAGGGATTCTAAAAAACTAACGGATGATAAGATTTGTGCTATTGCTCCTAAACTCATCAAAGAGATTCCTCATGTTACCTATATCTTAGATCCTAAAACCTATAATGAAAGAGGTATTACCAATATGAATACCATCAAAGCTATCTTACATAATAAGGTTTTAGTAGGTCTTACCAAAAAGGATAACTATCCCTATGATAAGATTGTAATGGATCAATTCGTCTATCCTAAGAAATATTTTGAACACATCAATGCTGCTAAGGAAAAGGTTACCAATATTACCTTTACAACCCATGCTGAAGATAAATGCTTATCCGTTGCCGTATCATCAATCATTTCCCGTTATATCTTTATCAGTGAAATGAATAAACTAAGTTCTTCTCTTGGAATCAATATTCCTAAGGGAGCTGGAACCGAAGTCGATAAAGTTGGTGCAGAGATTGTTAAAAAATATGGTATTAAAAAGCTTGATGAAATTGCTAAACTAAACTTTAAAAATACTACCAAAATAAAAGAACTCTTATAGATTGATTAAGAATTCCTTTAAACCATAGACTGGATCAAAACCAGTCTTTATTTTTTGATCTAAATCACAAAGACTGATAATAATATCTCTAATTTCATCTAACGTATAAATCTTAGCATTACGACTAACAGCATTCAAACGATAAGGATTTGAATAACCCAAACGCTTACAGATTTCAGCATCCGTTAAGTGATGATTATAACAATCCTTTACCATATACATATTGATATAACTATTAGCTAGAAGACCAACCAAGTCATTGACCTTCACTCCAGAAAAAAGAAGTCGATCCATGACCGCAAAAGCCACCTTGAAATTATTAGCAACGACCGCATTAGAGAAATCAAAATTACTATCATTATAGTTTTTAAAGCCACATGATTCCACCATATCCTTAGTGATATGATCACCCAAGTTACTTAATTTATCGATCTCTTGAATAAACAAATCGATATTGCTTAAACAGTTATTCTTAAGCAGTTGATAAGCATCCTTATCGATTTTAAGACGCATTGCATCTAGGTATTCATTACTTACCTCTTGAAATTTAACATCATCGATAACACTTAGATCGATAACTTCAGCTCCTAAAGAGATTGCTTTCTTGGTTAAATCCTTACTCTTTAAGATTTCATCACAAACAAAGATTATAACACTATCATCTTGAGCATTATCCGTTAAGAATTTAATGATGGCATTGCTTTCCTTTTCATAACTACTCTTTCCCCCAAAATAAGTAGTATCCTTGATTACTACTGCTCTCTTACCAGCAAATAATCCATAATAACTAGCATCATCAATACAATCAAAGATCGATGTATCTAGTAAGGAAAAAGTAGTAATATTATCATAACCTTCACATAATTCCTTAATCTTCATATTAAGAAGCCGATAACTTATACTTTTAATTAAATATACCTTCATCTTATCACCTATTTATGACTTACCTTACAAGTATAACCTTCCTCTTGATAATATTTTAAGATATCTTCCTTTTTAGAATCACGATTTAAATTCGTACTGACGATATAAGCATCAAAGAAATTAGGTATATTAGCAACCCCAATATATGTTGAAACATTAAGCGTTAAATTATCGGTTTTAATAACATATGATAGATCTTCATTTTGATTTAAATTATTACGGGTATCATCTAAAGTCTTATAAAGATTATCGAATACCTCTTGATTCTCAGCTACAATAACCTCTTCTCGATAAAAACCATATAATGTTCCCTTTAGAAAACGATATTTAATAACCTCTTCATAATTATCATATTTATGTTGATCATTATTACACACAACCCATTCTTCAGTATAATGATTAGTATCATAGAGAACACTTAAACCTACTACTAATACAAAAGCCACAATAAGTACTAAAGCTATTCTTTTAGGATCATATGTTGTAACTACTACTTTCTTCTTTGCCATTTCAATCTTCCTTTAACTTTTATAAATTAATTATAACATAATTAATGTTAATAGCATTATATATTTCAAAAAGGACTTGCAAAACATACTATTATTTGCTAAAATTCTAGTACATGGCGAAGTTGGTGAAGTGGTTAACACGCCGGATTGTGGCTCCGGTATGCGTGGGTTCGATTCCCACACTTCGCCCCATTTTGGTTTTAAACATTAGCAATAATGTTCATGAGTAGCTAAGCTACTCTTTTTTCTTGTAAAAAGGATTCAGCAACTAACTGAATCCTTTTACTTATGATAATTAGCAATATTATATAATGATACGATAAATCCTAAACAACCAAGTATTAAAAATAATAATTCTTCATAGATAACACCATAGATTATAAGCAGAATCATAAGAAGTGCATTAGCATTCATACGCCATTTATTTAATCGATATATCCACTCTTCATTATGATTTTTACTTAAGGGTTTAAGATTTAAGATATTAAATAATAAGACCAAACAACCGATAAACCATACGGACATCTTAAAGTTATTATAGATAACTAAGACAAAGATGATAATGGTTGCTAAATATTCAATTTTTAAATAATCATTTAGTTTCATAAATAAACCTCCTTATAGATTTAAAAATTTAGCAAATTCTTCTAAGATATCGTCAAAATAGAAGATAAATAACCAAACTAAGATGATGAGAGCTAGAAGAAATGATATATAACTTAAAATATTATTCGTTGTAAGATCAAGGATGATAAGAATAACTGGTAAGATAAGTAAGATACTATTTAAGAGAATCAAACTGAAATAATTAACTACATACTTACTTCTTAAAATAATAAAGATTACCACATTGAATATCAGTTCACAGATACATATACCCGGTATGATGTAATCGATAATAATACTGCTTTTAATCCAGTAATACCATAAGAG
>CANQQK010000006.1 GCA_947626015.1 uncultured Bacilli bacterium
GATTTCGATGCCTATGGTGCAAGAAACGACTATATCGTTAAGATCAGTGATGGTAAACTTTGTGTTTATGAAGATGTTACTCGTGATAATCATTTGGATATCACTTTACCTAATCTGATCAATGGACAAGAGTATATCTTAACCGTTGAAACTGATTTAGGTAATGGCAAGACCAAGAAATATAATAACGATTATCGTTTTGTGTGGAACCATCCGAAGTTTGCTTTAGATTCCGTTATTTTGAATGATGAAGACTATGTCTTATATATCGATTCCTATATCAACGATGATCATTATAGTATCACTTTAAATAATGGTGAAAAGGAACTCAAGAAGGATTCGATTAGCAATAATGAATACGTTATATCTAAAGAGTTATTTTTAGATCAAGATTTAATAATAACAGCTAACTTATATTATGATGATATTCTTTTGGATTCTGTTAATTTATATCATAACATTGATCCTTTGGATGATATTACTATCACTTCGATTAAAGAGGGGGAAAAGTTAGCTTGGGATAATGTGTTGCTTGAGTATAGTGGTTCTAAAAATAGTGATGAATATGAGATCAAGATCTATAAGGGTAAGAACTTAATTAAAGAATTTAACACTTTAGAACAAACGATGCTTTTAGCTAAAGATATCTTTGAATTGGGTAAGAGCTATCGCATTGAAGTAAAAGCGGTATGTGGTAATTATACGCGAACGCAAGAGGTTAATTTTAGTATCACTGACAAGGCTTCATTACCACCAGTCTATATCACTAGTGATTGGCATCTCATCAAGAAGGGAACGAAACTGGCCTTGAAGTGTGATGATGAAAAAGCGGTGATTCGTTATACTTTGGATGGTAGTGATCCAATTGAAAAGGGTAGTGAATATACCGAACCCCTTACGATTGAACAAGATGTTACGCTTAAAACAGTTGCTATTTCGAGTGATAAAAAGATCAATAATAGTGAAGTCAAGACTTATGAGGTTAAGGTGGGAGAGCGCACGGAGTTAAGTGTCTTTGTTAGCCCTTCAAATCAATTTGGTAATGTTGGTTCAGAGAATACCAAATTTAAAAATGAAATGGTCGAGATGAATGATATTGCTTCGTATTTGATCGAAAGATTAACTGCTAATGGTGTTAAGGTATACCGAAGCAATCCTGGTCAAAGTATCGATGAATACATCCAAACCAGTAAGGATTTAAACCCAACGCTTTATCTATCACTTCAATCGGGATCGAGTGCTGCCCATGATCAATATGGCATCACTTCATGGCTTGACATGCGCGAAAGTGAAGGTTGGGGTTTGATGAAGGAAATTCATCAAAATCTATTGGGTATATACCCAAACAAGGATAAGAAAGATTATGACCATGGTATCAATAATGCCAATGGTTCATCAAAGGAATTAGCTAGTAATAAAATGGCTTTAATGATTCAAGTGGGTTATCATGATAACGATGATGATGCTAATTGGATTATGAATAATAAAAAAGACATCGGTTATAACCTTGCTGATAGTATTTTAAGATATTATCATGTTATAGAATAAGATGTCGAAAGGGTTTTAAAATAACTGATAACATCATATATTATGTATGGTGATAAGATGGAAGAAGCTTATAAAAGGCTCGATGAATTGATCGATGCTTGTGATGAGATTATCAGTATTTTAAATCATCGTGTTGATAAGAATTAGGGAGTAAATAAGAAGTATGAAGAAGTTAATGGTTGGTTTTATAAGTATCTTGGTATTGACCGGATGCAGTAAAAATTTGGAAGCAGTTAATTTGGATGAAGAGAAGGAAATCGTAACGACACCGACTACGGAAATCACTAGTAACATGACAACTAGTACGACTACGAGTGTCTCGACTTCTCTCCAAACGGAAGCTACAAGTAAGATAACGGCTAAGACTGAAATCAAGACAACGACCAAAAAGATTACGACAACCAAGAAGTCGACGACAAAGAAAACGACGACTACCACAGCTTTCAAGCTAACGGAAGCTGATGTTAAGTCCGCAATTCTTTCTTTAAAAAGCAAATATCCTAATGGTACAAGTTGGACTAATGAAAATCGAAGCTATAAATTTAAAGCGAGCAATTTGAACTTGTTGGGTAAAGGTTGTGCTGCTTTTGCTTTGGAAGCAAGCGATGCCGCTTTTGGAACCTTACCCATAAAGAAGCTAACGACTTTTGATAAGATTAGGGTTGGTGATATCATTCGCTATTTAGATGATACGCATTCGGTAATCGTTTTGGAAGTTAAAAATAATGCTATCGTTGTTACTGAAGGTAATGTCGATTTTAGCAATGGCAAAGGTGGCGTTGTTTACTGGGGTCGAGAGGTTCCTTTATCAGAAATTAAAGAAACAGGAACATATATCTATACCAGATGGCCTTAGAATGTGTTATAATGTAAGTCGTGGAAGTGATTAGATGAAAAGAACTATCGCAATCTTGTTCAGCGTACTTTTACTAACGGGATGTGGAAGCAATAAATTAGCCCATCATATGGCTGCTACCTTACCTTTAGTAAAGGGACAAAATATACTTTCAAATAAAGAAACACCGAAAACGACAACTAGTAAAGTCATAACAACTACCGTTCCGACGACGACTAGTACAACAACGACAACTACAACTACAACTACAACAACGACTACGACTACTATGAGTACGACGATGAGTACAACCACGAAAAAGGTTACGACTACGAAGAAAAAGACAACAACGACCAAGAAAGCAACCAAGAAGACAACGACTAAAGCTAAAATAACAACCCCTGTGGATTTAACCGAGGAAAAGGCTTATCAAATTTTGATGGATTTAAAGAAAGAATATCCTGAAGGAAAATATTGGAATGATGAAACCTATTCATCCTTCCATGGTGGCAATTACTCCGGTGGTTGGGGATGCGTTGGTTTTACCTATATGGCAAGTGATCGTATCTTTGGTAATCTTCCTGTAACCCGTATTACTGATTTCTCTAAGATTCGTGTTGGTGACATCTTCCGTTATCAATATGGATATGGTCATTCAGTAATTGTCTTAGAGGTTAAGAGTGATCGTATTGTTGTTGGTGAAGGTAACTGGCAAGATTCAGTTCACTGGGGAAGAGAAATCACTTTTGATTTTATGAAAAAACATGGCAAATATATCTATACGAGATGGCCACAATAAAAGATGATGAATAGCAACTAGAAATAGTTGCTATTATTGACTTTTATAGTGAAAAAAGATAAAATTAATTTATATAAGAAGGGTGATGTCTCGTGTATAATGAAAAAATATTTTTAACACCACAAGAGATACTTGAAAAAGAGTTTAAAGTTGATGCTAAAGGATATCGACCTCAAGAAGTGGATAAATTTCTTGATATGGTCATTAGAGATTATACAGAGTTTATGAGTATCATTAAAAAATTACAAAATGATAATCGTGTTTTAGCTGAGGATAATGCTAAGATTAAAGCAGAATATCGTAAGTTAAAGGCGGTTATTGATTCGGCTAATGAAGGTGGCCGAGGTGCTAATTTTAATAATATAGATCTTCTTAAGAGAATAAGTAATTTGGAAAAAATAGTATACGGTAAAGAGGAATAATTTCTTTAGGTAAATGCTGCATACTTGATATGTAGAGGAAAGTCCATGCTCGCATAGTCTGTGATGACTATAGTGTTCGTGCTAGGGGAATAAATAACCCTAGGTAAGTTTAACTTAACGGCTCCGAGGTAACCTTAAATGGTTATATTAGGTATAAAAGTGCCAAAGAGACGAGCTCATCTGGAAACGGATGAGGTGGAACGTGGTAAACCCCGCGAGCGAGAAACCCAAATTTGGTAGGGGAGTCTTCGAGAACGAATGATAAGGGATTGAAGGACCGCAAGGTAGATAAATATTTACCACCTGTTTTACAGGTACAAAACATGGCTTATTAAGAAGTTATTTTATTTTCTATAAAGGGAGGGATACTTTTGGTAGAAACCGGGGAAACGCTAAGAAGTACTAGGATGACTACAGGAGTTTCTTTAGAAGAAGTCAGCAAAGACTTGGAGATCCCAGTTTTAGTTTTAGAACAACTTGAAGAGGGGGCTTTTGGAGCCTTCGAAGATATTTATGAAGCCAAAAGAATATTGGTCGAATATGCTAAATATTTGGGACTTAATACCGATGAAGTAATAAAGAGATTTAATGAGTATATGTTTGATTATACGAGTAAGATACCAATGGCTGAGATAGAAAAGGTTGTTAGGGAACAAGAAAAGGAACATGATGATAAAGATCGCATTGCTTCCCCATACACCCGTAGCTATCCTAAGGAAAAGACATTACCATATGTCTTGGCTGGTATCGGCATTTTTGTACTGGTAATATTAGCTGTTATTTGGAGTATTAATCAGATAACAGTGAATAATATAAGCAATGATTTAATAGGATATTTTAAGTAGGAGAGATTTTTATGAATTTACCAAATAAGATTACGATGGCAAGAATTTTCTTGTCGATAACATTATTAATATTATTGATGTTCCCATTCAATCTATGTGGAATAACGATTCCTGAGTATCAAGTATTTGGAAGCATCAATGTGAGTCTTTTGTATATCGTTGGTGGTATAATCTTCTTAGTAGCATCACTTACGGACTTCCTAGATGGTAATATTGCGCGAAAAAATCACTTGGTTACCGATTTTGGTAAGGTAATGGATGCTATTGCTGATAAGATTTTAGTTAATGGTGTTTTGATCATCTTAGCTTGTAATGGCATTATCAGTGTTGTTATTCCGGTAATCATCATTACTCGTGATACCTTTGTTGATTCCATCAAAATGGTAGCTGGAAGTAAAGGTAAAGCTGTTGGAGCATCAATCCTTGGTAAATTAAAGACGATATGTATGATGGTTGGTCTTACATTGACCTTCTTCTATAATATTCCGTTTGAATTAATCAATATCGATGTTGCTAGTGGTTTATTATATGTAGCAACTGTTCTATCAGTTATATCTGGTGTTCAATACTATATGGTTAATAAAAAATTCTTTAAAGAAAAATAATTGCTTCTTAGCAATTTTTTTTTGAGTAATTTTCCAATTTATCTTGTACATGTATTATAGGAAGATAAAAAGGAAAAGAACATGATACATATGTTCGAATTTAGTATTGACAAAGAAATAAGTTGTTGATAAAATTAATTTAGAAAAAGTAATAAGGAGAACAAGATGAAAACAAAAGAAATTAATACAAACGCTGATAAAGATAAAGCCTTAGAACAAGTAATGGCGGAAATAGAAAAACAATTTGGTAAGGGAGCTATTATGAAATTGGGCGATGAATCGCATATGGAAATTGAGATAACTCCAAGTGGTTCGTTAGCTCTTGATATTGCTCTAGGAGTTGGTGGTTTCCCTAAGGGAAGAATTATTGAGGTTTATGGACCTGAGTCTTCTGGTAAGACGACCATTGCTTTGCAAGCTATTGCTGAAGTGCAAAAACGTGGGGGGAGAGCAGCATTCATCGATGCCGAGCATGCTTTGGATCCTGTATATGCTAAAAATTTAGGAGTTAATATCGATGAACTATTGCTATCGCAACCAGATACTGGTGAACAAGCATTGGAAATCTGTGAAGCTTTGGTCAGAAGCAATGCGGTATCAATTGTTGTTATCGATTCCGTAGCGGCTTTGGTTCCACAAGCAGAAATCGAAGGAGAGATGGGAGATTCTCACGTTGGTTTACAAGCTCGTCTTATGAGTCAAGCCTTACGTAAGTTATCAGGAATCATCAATAAGACCAATACGACAGCCATTTTCATCAATCAATTACGTGAGAAAGTTGGTATCATGTTTGGTAATCCGGAAACTACTCCAGGTGGACGTGCTCTTAAGTTCTATGCCTCTGTTAGATTGGATGTTAGACGTGGTGAACAAATCAAGGTTGGCGATTCCGTTGTTGGTAATCGTACCTCTATTAAGGTTGTTAAGAATAAAGTGGCTCCACCATTTAAGGTAGCAACTGTTGATATCATGTATGGCGAAGGAGTATCCTATGAAGGTGAGTTAGTTGATCTAGCAGCCGAAGCGGATATCATCGATAAGAGTGGTGCATGGTATGCTTACAATGGGGAAAAGATTGGTCAAGGTAAGGAAAATACCAAAATCTTCCTTAAGAATAATCCGGAGATTGCTGCTGAGATTGAATCCCTAGTAAGACAACATTATGGTATAAAAGAAGGATAGGACCTTCTTTTTTCTTGTAAATTTTATCATTTTAAACTATAATTTATTATAGGAATATAGGGTGATGTTATGAAGAAAGAGATTAATGGTAGTGAAACCGTTTATTTGATTTCCTTATTTGTTATGCCAGTTATTACTTTTATTGGTGTAGCTTTACTTTTAAATGCAATTATTGAAATTTCGGATACCTTAACGGTTACGAAATATGATATCAGCAATGTCTTCTTTAAGGAGATAGCATTATATATGGGATGCTGGATCTTATTATTTGCATCATACATCTTCCATAAATTAGGTTATAAGATGGGACAAGTTGGGGTTATTGCTCTAGGTATCGGTATCTTGCTATATGCGATCTATACGGCAATCAATACTTTAACATCCGTTGCTAATATCGTAAATCCAATCGTTGTCATAGCAGCATCTGTTCATGGACTTTTGAAACCATTACCAGAAAGTACTGTTAAAAAGCGCAAAGAACGTATGAAGAATTCTTTGGAAAAGTATAAACCAACTAAGAAAAAAACGAACACTAAAACCAAAAGCAATAAGAAATAACTTATTGTTTTTTTATTGTATTATTTTGGTTTATAACTTATAATTAAGTTATAGATTATTATTTCTAATGGAAATTTTCTATAAAATAGATATGGAGGAATTATGGAATTAAATGCAATGTCCATTGTTTTCCTTCTTGTTGGTCTTGTATTGGGGGCTATTGCTGTAATTGCCTATACAGTATTATCAGGAGCGCGAGCTAGTCAAAAAGCAGAGAAATTATTAAATGATGCCAAAAAAGAGGCTGATAAACATAAAAGAGATAGTTTATTAGAATTAAAAGAAGAAAGTTTCAAATTAAAACAAGAAACTGATAAAGAGATAAAGGAAAGAAAGGCTGAACTCGTACAAAGTGAGGAACGCCTTATGCAAAGGGAGAAATCTCTTGATAAACGTGAAGAATATTTACAAAAGAGAGATGAAGTCCTTGAACAAAAAGATAATAATTTAACCGCTTTAACAAAACAAGTCCAAGAAAAGGAATCTAAAATGGACGATCTTCTAAAAGAAGAAATGGAAAAATTAGAGACGATTGCTAAGTTCTCTAAAGAAAAAGCTCATGATTTAATCATGAAGAGAGTCGAATCAGATATGGAAGTTGAGATAGCTGAATTCATTAAAGAGAAGGAAGCTGAAGCTAAACTTGAAGTTGATGATAAGGCTAAGAATTACTTAGTACATGCTATGGAGAGATATTCTAATGATGTTACGAATATTCAAACGGTATCGACGATATCTTTACCAAATGATGAGATGAAAGGTCGTCTTATCGGTAGAGAGGGAAGAAATATTCGTACGATTGAAGCTGTTACAGGAGTTGATTTGATTATTGATGATACGCCTGAAGCAATCGTTATTTCATCATTTGATCCTTTCCGTCGTGAGATTGCTAAGCAAACGATTGAAACCTTGATCAAGGATGGAAGAATTCATCCAACACGTATTGAAGAAATTTATGATAAGGTTTGCAAGGATATGAATACCAGGGTTACTGAACTCGGAAGAGATGCGGTATATCAATTGGGATTATCAAAGATTGATCCGGAATTGGTTAACTATATCGGAAAATTAAACTTCCGTACTAGTTATGGTCAAAATGCCTTACAACATTCTATCGAAGTTGCTAACCTATGTGGTCTTTTAGCATCAGAGTTAGGAGAAAACATCAGCCTTGCTAAGCGTGCTGGTCTATTACATGATATTGGTAAATCAATCGATTATGAGGTTGAAGGAAGCCACGTTGATATTGGTGTTGATCTTGCTAAAAAATATCATGAGGATGATGTCGTTATCAATGCTATAGCATCCCATCATGGTGATACCGAGCAAACGAGTGTTATATCTTGTCTAGTACAAATTGCTGATACTTTATCAGCTGCTCGTCCAGGTGCTCGTAATGATTCAATGGAAAACTATATCAAACGTCTTGAACAACTTGAAGCTATTGGTAATTCATTCGAAGGTGTTGAAAAAAGTTATGCAATGCAAGCTGGTCGTGAGATTAGAGTTATCGTTAAACCAGAAGAGATCGATGATCTAGCAAGCTTCAAAGTAGCACGTGATATTAAGGAAAAGATTGAAAGTGAAATGCAATATCCGGGAACTATTAAGATTACGGTTATTCGTGAAACAAGAGCTCAAGAAGAAGCAAAATAATTGCTTCTTTTTTAATGGTTTCATATTGAATCTGCTATATTCTTATATTATAATTATGGTAGAAAAGGAGTGTAGTAATGATGAATAAAGTAAAGATAAGTAATGGACTTGCCGCAACCATGATTTTACTTAGTATGTTTGCTGGCTGGCAAACGCTATTGATTGTAACCGTATTACTTTTGATCTTCTGTGATTGTGATGATAAGTTGAAAGGAATAACGGTTCGTGTTATTGCTTTTATGGCTGCTCTTACTTTAATTGGTTATGCTTGGGATATTCTATATCAAGGAATTCAATTAGGTATTAATGGTTTAAATACAGTAATTGGAACAATCAATTATTATCTTGAAGATCCAATCAATATCTCTAAATTAAATCAATACCTAATAAGCCCAGTAAGTGGTCTTTTGAGTTTTGCTAATAGTGCTGTTTCTTACTTAATCATGTTTACTAAGTTTGGATTCGTTATAGCTACTTTAGCTGGTAAAGCTGTTAAGGATAACTTCTTTGTTAGCAAGATCAATGGTTATGTTAGCAAGGTTGTTAACTATGTTAGCAGTGTTGAAGTTGGTACACCAGCAGCATCTGCTAGTGAACCAGAAATGCCAAAAGTACAATAAAAAATGTCTTCAGTTAATGAAGACTTTTTTTATTTTATTAAATCATATTCATCGAAGAAATAATCATCGGTCATACCTGAGATATAATCGATTACTTTACGAGCTGTGGAAGTATTATTTAAATATTCTTCACTCATGGAATTAAGATATACCTTAAAGATACGGGTATCTTTTTTTTCATTTTCTACCACATCATATAGATAGGTGAAGAGTTCTTCAAACATCTCTTTAATCTTTTCTTGGTTCTCCAAGGAATTAGCTTTGTTATAGATATGCTCTTGATTAAACTTTTTTAAATCTTTAACCGCATTATAAACCTTATCTGACATCTTTATATAATCCTTACCAAGGGAGTTATTGATGATATCTTGAGTAATCGTAGCAACGATATCACGATTATTATCACCAAGAATCTCTTTGATGCTTTCAGGTATTTCATCAAAGCTGAAAACTCCTAGACGAACGGCATCTTCAATATCTCTTCCCAGATAACCGATGATATCACTGATTCTTACGACACAACCTTCCATCGTCATTGGTACTAAGGATTTAGCGTGTTCCTTATCCTTATAGCATAGTTCATAATCTCTTAAGAAATCTTCTTTGCTTTTCTTTTTAGGTCGGTAAAAATCACATACAAATTCACCATTATGACAAAGGATGCCATCGAGGGTTTGAATGGTTAAATTTTTACCTTTACCATTTTCCTCTAAGACCATTAAGGTTCTTACGGATTGAACATTATGCATGAAGTAACCTTCATTATATCTTAAGGAGATATCATTTAGAAATCTTTCTCCAAGATGTCCGAAAGGAACATGACCGATATCATGACCTAAAGCTTGTGCTTCTATTAAATCTTCATTTAAAGATAATGCTCTACCAATCGTTCTAGCAATCTTACTTACCAATTGGACATGAATGATTCTCTTAGAGATATGGTCATTGCTTTTCTTCGAAAATACTTGGGTTTTATCGATATATCTCGTATATGATAAGCTATAGATTATACGATCGATATCCCGAAAATAATTAGGTCTTATATCATCGGATAGATTACCATAAAGCCTTATAGCATCCTTATCAAAACAAGCATTTTTACAATAGTTCTTTTCATGTAATAACATGATTTCTTTAATATCCATCATACCACCTTCTTAAATTATAGCTTATAAAAATATTTTTTTGAAGATATCTTTGATAAATAGATCGACTTCATCTAAGGTAAAGTTAATCTCCTTACGAAAATATTTAACGATTAAATCCATACATCCATCACAGAAGAAGGTAACCTTTAAGATTAGATCTTCATGTTTATTGTTGATAAGTCCATTGACGATTTCTTTATTGAGTAAGATATTAAGACGATTTGTAAATATTAGGGGTTCACTACTGGAGAGAATTAAAGTATAGATCTTTTCGTTTTCCTTTAAGTGATCGATAATGTCATCGATGAGATGATAGATTTCATCAAAGGAATCAATCTTTCTTAGGGAACCCGTCAACATATCAAGGGTTTCATTTTGAAAATCTTGTGCAACATCATAGATGGAATCATAGTGGGTATAAAAAGAGGAGCGGGTGATATTGGCGCGTTTAGCAAGTTCGGTTACCGTAATACTTGCTAAATCCTTCTTTTCAGCGATGAGTTCCGCAAAAGCTTCTTTGATAATATTATGGGTTTTACGAGATGCAGAATTAATATTTTTTACTTTCATAATGATCATTTCCTTTTCTATTATTGTATCATTATTTATACATTGTACAAATATTAACAGTGTAAAAATATACAATCTTTTTGATAGTGTCTAAATTTTGACAGTTCGTCTTGATTTGCACTATTAATGTGATATATAATTGCATATAATTCAATGTGTTTGCGGAATACAAACAAAAGGAAGGTGGGTTTTATGAAAAAGATTACGGATTTTATTGTTGAAAAACGTAATTATATATTAATCCTTTTTATAATATTAGCAGGTATTTCTTTATATGTTAGTACCAAGGTTAATATCAATTATGATATTGCTAAATATCTACCAAAGACGAGTGAAACCAGAATTGGTATGGATATTATGGAAGAACACTTTGATGAACTTAAAGAGAGCAATTTAAATGTTATGTTTAAGGGATTAAGTGATGATGAGAAGGATAAAATCTATGAGGAGTTAAAGGACTTAGATGGAGTAGCCAGTATTAGCTATGATGATTCCTCTAAATATAATAAAGATGATTATACCCTTTTTGTTTTAAATGTTGATGATGTAAGTGATTCTAAGACTTCTTTTGATCTTTATGAGGAAGTATTATCGCGTTATGAGGATGCTTATTTAGGTGGTAGTATCGTTAATTCTAATCGTGAAGTCTTAAATATTTGGGTTGTCTTCTTTGCTATCGTCGCAGCCATGATCATCTTAATCTTGATGTGTGAATCTTATGTGGAACCATTCTTATTCCTTTTTACAATTGGTTTAGGGGTCTTCTTAAATAAGGGAACCAATATCTTCTTACCATCGGTTTCCAATATTACTTCGAGTATTGCGGCAATCTTACAAATGGCTTTATCGATGGATTATTCGATCATGTTGATGAATCGCTATAGCGAAGAGAGAGAACATGAGAAGAATAAGGTTAAGGCGATGAAGGAAGCTTTATATCATGCCTTCAGTGCCATCTCTAGTAGTTCTGTTACCACTATCGTTGGTCTTTTAGCTCTAATCTTCATGAGCTTTACCATTGGTCGTGATTTAGGTTTTGTTTTAGCAAAGGGTGTCTTATTTAGTTTGATATGCATCTTTACTTGTCTTCCAGGATTGATCATCTTGTTCGATGACTGGATTCGTAAGACCAAGAAGAAACGTGTCAATATTCGCCTTGATTTCTTAGGTCGTTATAGTTATAAGATGCGTTATGTAATGCCATTCATCTTTGTTTTAATCTTTGTCTTAAGCTTTATCTTTAAAGGTCATTTAGGTATTCTTTATACAGGTTCCGAAACCGATGAAATCGGTAAGATTTTCCAAGAGAATAATCAAATGGCGATCGTTTATAATAACGATTATGAAAGTGATATTGCTAAGTATTGTTCATCACTAAAGGATAATGAAAATATCGATGAAGTATTATGTTATGGTAATACCATCGATGAAAAATTAAAATATGATGAACTCAATAATCGTTTAGATGATTTAGGTGTTAATACTAAAATTGATGAAGATCTCTTAAAGATTATTTATTACTATTACTATAATCATGATGCCAATGAAACATATTCTCTAAAAGAGATTATTGATGCCATCGATGATCTTAAGAATGATAAAGATTTTAAAGATTTAGTAACTACTGATAATATCGATACTTTAAAATATTTTGCTACTAAGGATAATATCAATAAACTACGTACTAAGGATGAAATAGCAAAGATCTTAGGTATCGATTCTAAGGTTTTAGATGAATTACTAATTTATTATCATAGTAAAAATGAAAATTTAAAATTAGATATCGTTTCCTTTGTTAATTTTATGAATAATGTTGTGCTTAAGGATAAGACTTATGCTAGTATGATACCTTCATATGCTAAGGGAAGTCTTGCTACTTTAACACCATTTACGAATAAGGATTATATCAATAAAGAATTATCAACGAAGGAATTAAGTACCTTATTTGGTGTTGATGAAGAAAGTATTCGTTTACTAGCATTACTTGCTAATATGGATAATTTAACAACCAAAGAGATGACTTTAAAGGAATTTGTTATTACCACAGATAATATTAAAAATAATACTAATCTCTTAGATGGTTATGATGTATCGATGATTACTTCTTTGCTTAAGTTTGCTAAGAATGAAAATAATATCAATAATACAAAAATGCCATCAACAATGTTAGAGCAAATCTTTGGTGCTAAGTTGATTAAAGCTATCTATGCCAATATGGATCCAACGGTGACCTTTACACCAATGGAATTAACGGATTATGTCTTAAAAAATATGGTTGGTTTAAGCAAAGAAGATGTTATGAAACTTCAACTTATGAGTGCTCTTATGCATAATGATGAGACTAAGTATCAAGCTGATAAGTTAGCAAGTCTTCTAAATCAAGATGCCAAGGGTATCATTAGAATCTATAATATTGCTGATTTTGTTGCTGGTAAGAGTTATGTTTTAAGTCCTTTTAATTTCGTAAATATTATTATCGATAATTATGAAAATCCTCGTGTATCATCAAAGATCGATAGTGATACTTATAATACTTTAATACTTTTACAAAATGTTATGGTATCCGTTAATAATAAGACTTTGTTTACTTCATCATCATTAGCAAAGATCTTTGGTTTAGATCGTAGTGATATGGAATTATTATATTCCTTATATGATATTAAGGTTAATAAAGTAAATCTTAAAGTATCTTTAAATGATCTAATTAAATTTATTAGAAGTGATGTTTTAAATAATAAAACCTATGCTAGTTATATTGATAAAGACATGTCTTCGAAGATTGATGCTCTTTATAACTTAATGAATGATACTTTAAATAATAAAAAATATCATGTATCAGAAATATATCAAGTGTTAAAACCATTGAGTAATGATCTAAAGAAAGATACCTTGGAATTATTATATATTTATAAAGGTAGTAGAGATCATTATGATAAGAATTATGCTTTAACGATTGAAGAGATTATTAATTATTTAAATGATGATATCTTAAAAGATGATCGTTTTGCTAACTTAATAGATGATGAATTACATGATAAGATTACTGATGCTACTAAACTTGTAAATGATGCTAAGGGATTGTTAAAAGGGGATAAGTATTCAAGAATGATTTTGAATACGACTTATGAACTTGAAGGTGATGATACCTTTGAATTTATTGCATCTTCCAAAGATGAATTTAAGGATAAAGAGGTTTATATCATTGGAGATTCACCAATGGCTTATGATATCAGTAAGACTTTTGATAGAGAGTTAAATCTTATTACGATAATTACGATGGTATCCATCTTTGTGGTAGTGGCAATAACCTTTAAATCCTTAATCGTACCAGCTATTTTGGTTTTGATCATTCAATGTGCCGTCTTCTTTACGATGGGAATTCTTTCGATCTTTGGTGGTAGTGTATACTTTATCGCCATCCTTATCGTTCAAAGTATTCTTATGGGAGCAACGATTGATTATGCTATCGTTTATACCTCTTATTATAAAGAAAATCGGGAAAAATATGATATTAAGAACTCTTTGATCAATGCTTATAATAGTTCTATTCATACGATTATCTCTTCTGGAGCTGTCTTAGTTATCGTAACTTTGATCGTTGGTAATTTTGCTTCGGCTATTGCTGCTAAGATTTGTCGTACAATATCTCAAGGTACTTTATGTTCGATTATGTTGATCTTATTAATCTTACCAGCTTTATTAGCTATTAATGATCGTTTTATCTGTAAAGGAAAGAATAAGTCATAGATTTATTCTTTTTTGCATGGTTTTATGTTATACTTTTTTTGGAGAGTATTATGAAACATTTTATAAAAATATTATTATCTTTGGGAATCTTTTCTATTTCCATAATTATAGCAATTAATATTGTTGTTATCAGTAATACCAAGGGACGTATCTATACTGTAGAAGAGTTAAAGGAAGAAGATTATGAAGCAATTTTGGTTTTAGGAGCAGGTCTTAAGAATAATAAACCTAGTAAGATGTTAACGGAAAGATTGGATGCTGCTAAAGAACTATATGATAATAAGATCGCTAATGTTATTATCGTTAGTGGAGATCATGGACGTATTAATTATGATGAGGTTAATGTTATGAAACAATACCTTATCGATAATGGTATCCCTAGTGAAGATATCTATATGGATCATGCAGGTTTTAATACTTATGATAGTATGTATCGTGCTAAAAGTATCTTTGGGGTTGATTCCATGGTTGTTGTAACCCAAAAATATCATCTATATCGTGCAATGTATATTGCTAAAAGACTTGGTATTAAAGTATCTGGTTATGATGCTTTAAAGAAGACTTATTCGGGACAAACATATCGTAATATTAGAGAGGTTTTAGCAAGAGTAAAGGATTTCTTCTTAGTACTTTTTAAAATGCCAGCTACCGTATTAGGAGATACCATCGATATTCATTCAACAGGGGATGTTACTAATGATTATTATGTTTATATAGCATCCTTAGAAGATGATCAAACACATTATGTTAAGGATAAGGATATTGCTGATAAGATAATGAATCTTACTAAAGGAGAATTTCAAAAAAGAGATTGTGAGGGAACCGCTTCTTATACGATGAAGATCAATGGTTCTGCTAATTATACTTTAGAGATATTTGGTGATAATATTCATATCGTCAGTGATGATGAAGAACTCATCTTAAATGCTGAAGATGCAAAGATTATTTTTGATATCTTAAATAATAATTGAAGGTGATACTATGTATGATGCCATTGTTATCGGCGCAGGACCAGCAGGTTTAACAAGTGCTTTATATTTGGGAAGAGCTAATAAAAAGGTCTTAGTTTTAGAAGCTAAAAACTATGGTGGACAAATTATTAATGCTTATAATATTGAAAACTATCCCGGTATTAAAAAAATAAATGGTTATGATTTTGCCACTAATCTTTATGAACAAGTGGAATCCTTAGGGGTCGATATTATATATGAAGAGGTTATTAAGATTACTAAGGATAAAGAGGTTATGACCAGAAATCATACTTGGAAATCCAAAACAATTATCATTGCTACGGGAACTACCAATCGTAAGTTAAACCTTGAAGGTGAAGATAGATTTTTAGGTAAGGGTATTAGCTATTGTGCCACCTGTGATGGGGCTTTCTTTAAGGGCAAGGAAGTTGCTGTATGTGGTGGTGGTAATACCGCTTTAGAGGATGCCTTATATCTAACTAATATTGCAAGCAAGGTTTATTTAATCCATCGCCGTGATACCTTCCGTGGGGAAGATCGTTATTTAGAAGAGATTAAAGATAAGCATAATATCGAAATAATTGTAAATACTAATATTATCGGTTTAGAAGGAGAGCAATCATTAAAGGGATTAATCCTTAAAGACCAAAGTGGGAAGACACACCATTTGGATGTCCAAGGCCTTTTTATCGCTATCGGCCAAGATCCGCAAAGCACCTTATTTAAGGATATCTTAGATATGGATGCAAATGGTTATGTCCAAAGTGCTGATTGCCTTACCAAGGTTTCAGGGATATATGTGGCTGGTGATGTGCGAAGCAAGGAATTAAGACAACTCACAACCGCTATTAGCGATGGAAGTATTTGTGCCAATATGGCTATTAAAGAGATGGGAGATGAAGTCGATGGTAAATGAAATAAGTGATCAAAATATTGAGAGCATGATTCATGATAATGATGAAGTCGTTATCGATTGCTATGCTGAGTGGTGTGGACCTTGTCGTATGTTATCACCAATTATCGAAGAGTTAGCTAGCGAAAATAAGCGAGTAACTTTCTGTAAGATCAATATCGATGAGAATGAAGAAACGGTTAGCAAATATGAAATTATGTCCATTCCAACGTTATTATTTTTCAGTCATGGTAAACTCATAAATATAACGATTGGTCTTAAAAGCAAAGAAGAAATTAAAGAATTGTTAAAAGCCTTATAGAAATCGTAAAAGTTCTAAGAAATTAGGGCTTTTTTCTTGTATTTTAATAGGTATATAATTATAATTTAAGTATAAGGAATGACGTATCTATGAAAGAGAAGAAGTACTATCATCATCTAGATTTAATAAGATTCTTTGCTTGTGTAGCAATATTCTTATATCACTTAAATATCTTACCTGGTGGTTATCTAGCAGTGTGTTCTTTTTTAGTACTTAGTGCTTATCTTGCATGCCTCTCTGCTTTTAAAAATAAAAATTTTAATATTAAAAAATATTATCTTGGTCGTTTAAAGAAGATCTATTTACCTTTAGCGATTGTGGTGTTTTCAACATTAGCTGTTTATACTTTATTTCCCGATTTAAATTGGTTGAATTTAAAGAGTGAGACCACTTCGGTATTATTTGGATATAATAACTTTTGGCAAATAGGGGCAAATCTTGATTATTTTGCTCGTCATTTAAATTCACCATTTATTCATTTTTGGTATATTGGGATTTTGTTCCAATTTGAACTTGTTTTCCCATTTGCTTTTATCTTTTTAAGAAATTTAGCTACTAAATATAAGAAGAAGGTTCCTTTTGTAACCTTAAATGTTTTAAGTGGTATCAGTTTTATCTTTTTACTTATAATGTTCTTTACTAGTGATTTGATGGTAACTTATTATAATACCTTCACGAGAATAACACCTTTATTATTAGGAATGTCCTTAGGTTTTGCTAGTCATTATTATCGTTGGAGTATGAAGAAAAAAATCAAAAGAGGTAAGGAAGGGGATATTGTCTTTTATCTTTACTTTGTCTTATTAGCTTTATTCTTTATCTTCGTTGGACCTAAGTCTTCTTTGATGCCCCTAGCAATGTTACTTGTTAGTTTAATAACTTGTCGAATGATTCACTATAGCATCTTTGAAAAGAAACGTAAGTTAAGTAAGAGTGATCAAATCATTAAAGATCTATCTAGTTATAGCTATGAGATCTATTTAGTTCAATATCCGGTAATCTATTTTCTACAATTATTAGAATTACCTTTTATATTACGAATTATTTTAACGACCATCATTGTCATCATAACTTCTTTTGTAATTCATTTTATCTTGAATAATCGTGATTATAAATGGAAATCATTAAGATATGTCATGGTATTAATGATTGGTGCGATATCTTTGTGTGGTGCCATGACCTATGTTACTGCTGAAAACTATACCAAACAGATGCGTGAACTTGAACGTCAATTGGAGAAGAATTCTAAACTAGTTGAAGAACGTCAAAAGGAATATGCTAAAAAGTTAGAAGAGGAAGAGAAATCTTGGAATCTAACTCTAGATGATTTTGAAAATAGTGAAAAGATAATCAGTGATAAAGTCTTAAATCTACCAATCGTCGGTATTGGCGATTCCATCATGTTAGGAGCCGTACCTAATCTTAATGACCGTTTCGTTAATGGTTATTTCGATGCTAAGGTATCAAGAACCGCCTTTGTAGTTCATGATATGATCGAAGATTTGAAGAGCAAGAATATGCTTGGGGATATCGTTATCTTTAATTTGGGAGCTAATGGTGATTGCTCCGAAAGTCGTAAGGATGAAATCATGGAAAGCATTGGTAGTGAAAGACAAGTCTTCTGGATCACCGTTACGAATGATAAGAATGTTCACTTCAATGATAAGATTAAGAAATATGCCGAAAAGTATGATAATCTTCATATCATCGATTGGGAGAAAGCATCTAAGGGCAAGAAAAACTACTTTGCCGCTGATGGTATTCATCTAACTGGATCTGGAAGGAAAGCTTATACGGAAACCATCTATCAAGCCCTATTTGATTATTATGCCGCCGAGTTTGAGCAAGAAAAAGAACGTATCATCGCCGAACATGAAGAAGCCATGAATAAAAGAGTTACTTTCTATGGTAACGAAATGCTTTTAAAGATGTATAGTTATCTTCATGAAAACTTTAGTGATGGGAACTTCATCAATGATGATAATCTTGATTTAAGTAATCTCAATACGACCTTAGCAGATGCTAAAGAAAAGGGAACCTTAACAAAAAATATCGTTATTGCTTTAGATAAAAATATCAAATCTGATAACGAAGAATTCCAAAATATTTTAAATAGTTATCCAGATTACAACTTCTATTTAGTAACCTTAAAGGAAACTATTACACCTTTAAATCCTAATCTAACACTTATCGATTTTTCAAAGGAATTAAAAGACCATAAAGAATATCTTTTAAAGGATAAAGTAAATCTAAGCAAAGATGGTCTTCAAGCTCTAAGTAAAAAGATTAGTATTGTTTTACAAGAAAAGACTCTAGTTGTTGAAAACTAGAGTCTTTTCCACATTATTTATAATTTAGTTTCTTATCAATGATATTAACGATTTCATAGAATATAAAAGATAATAATAATAGAATAAAGATACCACACATTACTAAGGATAGATTAAATACTTGGGTTCCATATAAGATGAGATAACCAATACCTCTTTTAGAACTTAAAAACTCTCCCATAATAACGCCGATGTAAGACATATGTCGAGAATAACTTTTTCTAAGAGCATCTATTCGTGATATAATCATGTCAATGCAACCAATATTTGCTAAAAAACAACCTAAAGATGGTGGAGCGCAACCGGTAGAAGATTATAAAATGAAGGCGAAAGGAGGAATAGTATGAATAATCAATTTGCGGAAAATTTAAAAAAGATAAGAAAGGATCATCATCTATCTCAAGAACAACTTGCTGATGAATTAGGAGTATCAAGACAAGCCATATCCAAGTGGGAATCATCAACGGCCTATCCTGAGATGGATAAGATTATCATGCTTTGTGATAAGTTTTCCTTAAATATTGATGATCTATTACATCATGATATTAAAGAGGTTAAAGGTGAAGAGGAGAGTAAAAGGAAAGTAAATAAAGCCTTTGATGACTTTTTAAAGTTTATTACGGATACCATTAACTTATTTAGTAATATGAACCTTAATAGTAAGATTAGATGTTTATCTGAACAAATAATAATCTTCTGCGTTTTGGTAATGACATCTTACTTTATTGTTAATATCGGTAATGTTTTATTTTTTAATCTTCTAAGGTTCCTGCCAGAAACTCCAAGATATTTCGTGCGAGATGGCTTTGCTTCCATTCTATCTTTATTCTGTATAATTATGTCCCTTATTATCATGGTTCATGTCTTTAAGACCAGATACTTAGATTATTATGATAAGATTAAGAGTAGTTCAATGAAAGAAAATATTGCTGAAGATAAAAAGGATGAAGAAAGAAAAGAAAATAATAGTATCGATAAGAATAATAAAATCCTTTTTAAAAAGAATGAAAATAAAATTATTATTCGTGATCCCAAACATAGTGAATATGGTTTTATAAGTAGTTTATTTTTTATTATCATCGTCATCCTTAAGGGATTCACATTATTTTTATCATTATTTGTCTGTATTTTCTTAATAGGTTTATTTGTCGGAACTGTTTTATCATTCTTATTATATAAGACGGGAATATTCTTTATTGGTTTATTGGTAACTTTGTTATCTTCAATCTTATTAACCATCATTGCGTTATTAGTAATGCTTAATTTTGCTTTAGATCGTGCTAATAATAAGAAGTTTATAACCTATAGTATTATTATTGGTTTAGCAACATTCGGATGTGGTATTGGTTTAACCTTAGTGGGAAGTTTGAACTTTGATGTCTTAAAGACCAATGAAACAATGCTTAAGACGGAAACTCGTGAATACAATATGGATCAAGGTTTATTCTTTAATTTCTATGATAGTGATATTAAATACGTTGAAGAAGATATTCCGAATATTAAAGTTGAATATCGTTTTAATAAATTATATGAACTAAATGATTATAATAGAGAAAATCCTGTAAATGGTATTCATATTTGGGTGGAAAATAATGATCCGTTAAGTACCATCAAAGTTATGATAAGTAATCTAAATGATCGTAAGATAATACCAATTAGTAGTGAGTTTGAGAGTATTACGATCTATGCCTCTAAGGAAAATATTGAAAAAATGAAAAATAATGAAAATAAATTTTACGATTATAATGAGAAAATTTCTTATTATGAGCAAAAAATTGGTGAGTTAGAAGAAAAGATTAGTGAACAAGAAATCATTATTCAAGATTATGAGTTAAATAGCAAATCGTTTGAAGAATAGGTAAATATAGATAACCTAGTTGATCTTGATATTCAGCTAGGTTTTTAAATTAAAAAAATTATCGGAGGTGAACTAATGGATAGTAATAAAATTGGTGCTTTTATAAAAAGTTTAAGAGTTAAAAATAATATGAGTCAAAAAGACTTAGCAAATAAAATCCCTATCAGTAGGGAAGCTATCAGTAAATGGGAATGTGGAAGAACCATTCCTGATCCTTCAACGATCTTACGTCTTAGTCGTATCTTTGATGTCTCTGCTGATGAAATAATGTATGGTGAATATAAGAGGTAAAATATTAAATGTAAATAGATACTATTATAAGATATATTTTATAAATACATAATGATATACTAAATTTAAGAAAATAAAAAATTTACTAACCATTTTATCTTTTAAAATACTATATTAGTGAAAGGTGATTAACAATGGATAAAATATATGATGAATATTATTTTAAAATATATCATTGGGCTTTAAAAAAGACTAATAATAAAGAAGATGCTGAAGATTTAACCAATAGTGTATTTTTAGCAATATTCGAATATTTTAATCAAAATATTAGAGTTGAAAAGATTGACAATCTAATATGGAAGATAGCTTATAATATTTGGTGCACCAAAGCCAAAAAATATATTAAAGAGAAAAATAATATTTCTTATGATGAAACCTATGATATTGGTTATAATGATGCTAATCTAGATAAGATCATCTATCAAGAGATTATGGATAATCTTGATAATATTGGTTTAACGGAAAAAGAAAAATCATCATTTAAAATGTATTATTGTAATGACCTTTCAATAAAAGAAATAAGTAATATTCTAAATTCTAGTGAAGCTAATATTAAATATTATTTATATAGTGCTAGAAATAAAGTAAAGGAGAGATATAATGGATAATTATTTAGAAATCATTAATAAGGAAAAGGTAAAATATGAACTTGATAACTATACACCTTTATACCCAATGTTAAGAGTTCTTGAAGGTAAGTTATTTATTGGAGTTATGCTAACCGAAGGTAGTGCTAATGTATGGGACAAAGATAGTAAGATTAAACCTGAATATTGGGCTTTAATCGATATTGCAAGTAATGAAGTTTTAGAGTTTAATGAAACTAAAGTTAAAGACTTTGTTAAAGGAAATCTTATCGAAAAGAATATCGATAATAAACAAAAGGAAATATCTAAATATGAAGTTAGAAAAAGAATGGAATATAAAGAATATTTCCTAAATGATATTAAAAATGATGAACTTCCTATTCAAAAGAAACTAAGTGAAATGCTTAATAATGTTATAAATGTTGATGGAGAAAAGGTTAATATTAATGATTATTTAATGGCAAATCTTGAACCAGATATTACGGAGAAGATTAATGAACTTGTTGATCTCTTAGTAGCATCAAAATATAATTCAATTACTTTATATTATGATGAATTAGTAAAACAAATAATTACAAGTTATAAAAATGATGGAACCATTGATTATGATAAGATGAAGTTATGTATTGAAGTTATGAATAATTATTATGATGGGGTAATCGGAATCGATAATTTCTTCAATGTTTAATTAGATAAAAGATATTTATAAAGTGTAAATATCTTTTTTTGTAATTATCCTTAAATTTAAAAATATATTTTATTTGAGGAGTGATTACAAGAATGAATGTTACTAATTATGATCAAGATGGTAATGAATTTGATTTAGAATCTTATACCTTAGATAATTCCTTAATCTATACTTTATTAAAAAAGTATTTGGACGTTTAGTATGGAAGATAAGATTAAGGCTTTATATGTTAGGGTATCAACGGATGTTCAAGTTGATGGGTATTCGATTGATGCCCAAATTGAATCTTTAGAGAATTATGTTAAAAGCCAGGGGTGGAGTGATTATGTTGTTTATAAAGATCCAGGATTTAGTGGTAAAGATCTAAAAAGACCTGCTATAACGCGGTTAATTAGTGACTGTGAAGAGGGAAAAATCGATATGGTCTTGGTCTTCAAATTGGATCGATTATCCCGAAGTCAAAAGGATACCTTATTCTTAATCGAAGAAGTCTTCAATGCTCATAATGTTGGTTTTATTTCCATCAGAGAAAGATTTGATACCACCAGTCCCTTTGGTAAAGCTATGATTGGAGTTTTATCGGTCTTTGCCCAATTAGAAAGAGAAACCATTTTAGAAAGAACAAGAATCGGTTTAAAGAAAAGAGCTGAGGATGGTTATTGGCGTGGTGGAGGTAAAACTCCTTTTGCATATGATTATGATGAGAGTAGTGGAATGCTTAAGATCAATCCATCAAGGAAGGTTATCTTTGATCTTTTAAAGACCTTAAGACTTCAGGGTTATAGTTATGCGAAGTTAGAGAAGATAACCGGTTATGATGAAGCTTGGATTCAAGGTATCTTAAATGCTAAAACCAACCTTGGTAAAATTCCTTATAAGGGAGAAGTATACGAGGGAAGACATGAAGCAATCATTACCGAAGAAGAATATGAAGAGTTAAGACATATCGATGAATTACGAAGCAAAAATAAAAATGCCCGTCATTATCTTTTATCGGGGAAGATCATTTGTGGTTATTGTGGTGCTAAATATCGTTATCAAAAGTGGGGAAAGCGCATTGTTTGTTATTGCTATTCCCAGCAAAAAAGTAAGCCCAAGTATATTAAAGATGAAATGTGTCCCAATATTAGAATCGATAGTTATGAAATCGAAGATGCTTTCTTAAATGAACTCTTTATGATGCGTTTAAATAAAGAACTTTTTGAACATTCCCATGCTTTACTAAATTTAGATGTTTCAGAAAAGTTAAATGAACAAATTAAAGAAATTCAAAAAAGAATCGATAATTTAATTCAAGTGCTATCGGAAGATTTTATAAGTGATGATATTAAAAAGGAAATATCTAAACTTACTAAGAGGCGGGAAACTCTTGAAAAAGAACTTAAAGATTTAAAAGAAGATGTAAAAAAAGAAACCATATCTCACATCAATGATTTAAGTAAGGTATGGTATCAACTTACTAAAGGTGAGCAAAGAAGTCTTATCTTAGAACTCTTAGATAAAATCATTATCACTAATCACCACTTAGATATCTATTGGAATGTTAGTAAAAGCTAGCATTAAAAATATCTTATTTTCTCGACATATGTCTTAGGTTCCAATAAGACTCATAGAAATATCGAGTTTCATTGCTGAGATAATCTCCATACGACTTGATGGTATTATTAGTTTAAAGATTAAATCCTTTTTTGATGCCCCAAATACTTTAAATAATTTAATCTTATCAGTATCCGTATTTAAAAAGCCATTCAATATTGTAATGAAGGTTACGATGAGGTTGATAAGTAAAGCCATAAAGATAATTGATTTGGTATTAGCTCCCATCCAAATGATGATTAGGGGACCTAAAGCAACTTTAGGTAAACTATTGATCAAGGTGATAAAGGGATCTAAGATATCTTTAACTGTTGGGAATATATAAAGTATTAAGGCAATTAGAAAGCCTAAGAATAAAGAGAGAAGAAAAGCCACGATGACTTCTAGTGATGTCGTATAGATATGGATAAAGAGATTATTATCTTGGATAAGTCCGATAAGGGTCATAATGACTTTGGATGGTGAAGAGAAGATAAAGGGATTAATTATCTTATATCTAGATAATAATTCCCAAGATACAATAAAGATAACGAGTAATGACAATTGAGCTATCCTTATTAGCATCTTTCTTCTCTTGATTCTTTGAAGATACTTTAAATGTTCACTAGACATGGTCAAACTCTTTCCATAAGAGATTATAGAGTTCATTAAATAATGGTAGTTTTCTTCTCTTACTTGGAATATCTTCATCGATATTATCGAGTTTTAAGACAGCTTTAATCTTAGCAGGTCTTTTGGTTAATATAATGATGCGATCACTCATACTGATGGCTTCGGCGATATCATGAGAGATAAGGATTGTAGTAATCCCTAATTCTTTGATAATCTTACATACATCATCACTGATTGCTAGTCTTGAATCGATATCTAAACGTGAGAAGGGTTCATCAAGAAGTAAGATATTCGGTCGAATAGCAAGTGTCCTGATTAGAGCAACTGCTTGAATGTAGTATAGACACGTCATTTATTTTCAATTTGTTTGTTTTCATCTTTATATTGGTAGTTAAGTGCATTTTTATTTGATATTGCTGATTTTTTAGTTGCTTGTTCGTATGAAATTCTCGCATCATT
>CANQQK010000007.1 GCA_947626015.1 uncultured Bacilli bacterium
GCATCACTTTTAATTAATAGTAATGCAAGTATAAATGTAGTTGCAAAATATCTAGGTCATACAAAAATAGATGAGACACTAAACACATATTCTCATCTATTTAAAAATCAAATGAATGAAATAATTAGCATTATCGACAATTTAAATTGAAATGGGTACCTATTTGGGTACCTAATACATATATAAATAGCCCCTATGCCTTATTATTCCAACAAAAATGGAGCCTTTCGGCTCCTTCAGGGGGTTTTGGTTGATATACCTTAACATTGAATCGTTAAGGTTTATCAGCATAATAGAGCGAAGTGATATTCTCTCTATCATGCTATATTGATTTTATAAAACTTTTAATCAATTGTCAATTGGTTTTAACCATTATTAAGTAATTGTTTTTGAATATTATGATAGTAACTATAATCTCTAAAATTATTCTCGATGTTTTGCTCTAAAAATTCTTGGCTGTCCTTTTGGCATTGTAATAAAATTCGGTAATCTGCATGGATATCAGCGATTTTAAATGCCATATCACCACTTTGTCTGATACCAAAGAGATCACCAGTACCTCTTAATTCGAAGTCCTTTTCGGAGATATAGAAGCCATCATTGCTCTCCTCCAAAACCTTTAATCTTTCGGAATCATAATCCGAAATTAGTATACACTTCGATTGTAAAGAGTTACGACCAACACGACCACGCAATTGATGTAATGTCGCTAGACCAAAGCGTTCGGCATTAAAGATAACCATCATCGTAGCATTTTCAACATCCACACCCACTTCGATAACCGTGGTGGAAATCAATACTTCTAGTTCACCCTTTTTAAAGTTATCCATTATTAGATCTTTATCAATCTTTTTCATCTTACCATGTAAGACACCTAAAGTATGTTCATATTTAAAATTATCCTTTAACAAATTAACAACTTGATTGATATCGTTTAAGTCATTATCTTCATTCTCTTCGATCAATGGTGCTACAACATACACTTGATGATGAAGAGATATTTCCTTTTCAATCTCACTCGTAATCGTTTTAATATCCTTAAACGCATATTGCTTCGTGATAATCTCTTTTCTTCCCGATGGTTTTTGCTTGATCATGGAAATGTCCATATCGCCATAGATGGTCAAAGCATAGGTTCTCGGAATAGGAGTAGCTGACATATATAAAACATCAACGTTTTTACCTTTATTTTGTAAAGCTTTTCTTTGGTTAACACCAAAACGATGCTGCTCATCAGTAATAACTAAGCCGATATTATTAAATGCAACATTATCTTCTAAGATAGCATGAGTTCCGATTAAAAGATCGATTTCATTATTCTTTAATCTTTCAATAATTGCTTCTTTATCTTTTTTCTTGGTTGAACCAACAAGTAATTCGACCCTAATATCTTTAAATAACTTCGTAAAGTTCTCATAGTGTTGATAAGCTAATACTTCTGTCGGTGCTAAGATAGCACTTTGATAACCACATTTTAAATTTAAGATAACGGCGATAAAACTAACTATCGTTTTTCCACTACCAACATCACCAAGTATTAAACGATTCATCCTTCGAAGATTACGAAAATCACTCACAATATCATAGATGGCATTTCTTTGATCATCGGTTAAAGTAAAAGGTATCGAACCAATTACTTCTTCCACCTCTTCATTACTAATATTCTTTACTATAAAATCACCGAATACTTGATTTTTAAATTTCATAAGATTTATTTTAAACATAAATTCAAATAATTCTTCGTATTTTAACTTTAACTTAGCTTTTTTTAATCTTTCCCCACTCGTTGGAAAGTGAATCTCTTTGATAGCATCATATGTTGACATTAATTCATAACGATCTTGAATATATTCAGGAACAATCTCACTGATTAAATCTTTATCTACTAAAGCATTATTAATAGCTTTAACTAAAGTCGATGTCTTTAAACCATTAACCATATGATATACAGGTTCGACTTCACTTTTATATAAACCATAGAGTTTTATGTCACTACAGGTAAAAGTATTCTTAAAACGATTATATTTACCTATTAAAGTAATCGTTTTACCAATCGTTAGAAGTCTTGATAGGTAAGCACGATTAAAGATAACGGCATTGATATTAACATTAGATGTTTCAAAAGTAAAAGATATCCGATTAAAATTTCTTTTAATATATGATACTTTAGGAATCGATGTAATCTTACCACTAACACATACGGTTGCATCTTCATTAACCTCTAGGATATTAGAAGGAGAATATATGTTATAACGATATGGATAATAACGTACTAAATCATCGATTGTTTCAATGGAAACCTTATGCAATAATTCTAAAGTTTTCGGCCCAATTCCTTTGATGTCTTCTAACATATTTTATCCCTCCAAAAAATTTTAAAAAAAAGTGTTGACAAAATAACCTTTTTCGATTAGTATATTTAGTACCAATTCACTTACAGGCGAATTGGTGCTAGTATCACACTAGCCAACCCCTTTTTATTCTTTGAAGCTGTTTCTCAGGGGGAACAGCTTCGTTTTTTTATATCAATATTATAACATTATAAAAGGTAAATAGTTATCTATTTACCTTTTTATTTATCAATAAAATTAAATATTAAGTTCTCATAGTATTCAAATCGATATTGAGGAATATTGATCTTACTAGCTAATGGAGTATCTCCTACTAACAATATATATTTCTTATGGGAATTATTGATCTTATCTTGATTGAAAGGTTCTACTACTATTTGGTTATTTAAGATGGTTGCATAATTAGTAGAACTAGACCAATTGAAGACGATAATATTATCATTAGTTAAATAGTTCTTAACGATATCTAAATCATTTACTATTTTATAATCCATAATACCAATACGATTAAAGATATATTTATAGACGAATAATTCACTATTATTAAGTAGTGTATCTAATATAAATACATATTTATTTTTAATAAAGTTATTATTTAAAAGTTTATTTAAATAGATGATTAATTTATCAACATCATCTACACGACCTAAACGAATATAATGACTTTCATAACGCATTAATTTATCCTTATAGATATAGATAAATTGATCTGTTAATTTAACATATATGGGTTTTATAATACTATCTCATTTCTTCTAGATTTTTATCAAAATATTCTTTAGGGTTGACATTAACACCATTATAGATTAGTTCGAATAATAACATATTTTGGGGATTACTTACGATTTTATTTTTACCACTATGACCAATTATTTCACCACTTGCTACTTCATCACCAGCAGCTACTTCTACAGAAGAAAGACTTGAGTATTTACATAAGAAGTTATTAGCATATTCGATTTCGACGATTGTACCAAAGACATCATCTTCCGTTACATCTTTGACTTTACCATCATAGATTGATACGACATCGAATAGTTCATCACTTCCATAGAGAATTCCGGTATTAGGCATGTAAGTATTTTCATAAAGAATTAAGGATTTCTCTTGTTCTTCAGTACTTGCTTTAAAATCATAGTAATCGGTTATAATCTTAACATTTTCACCATTGTAAGGAAGAACGGTTTTCTTTTCAACCTCATTAGCAACTGGTAAAGAAGATGATGCCATATCACGAAGAACGTAAGAATTGATGTCCCCACTCATGATCGATAGATATGATTCTGCAACATATGAAGTTGCTCCGATAATAGCAATTACTGATATGATTAAAATTCCCACTAATAATCCATTTTTAATATATATTTTTCTTTTCATATAATCACCTTTCTAATAAAAGTGTTTACATTTTTAGAAAAAATATACTAATAATTAACAATGGTGATATCTTTATAATAATATTTTAAAATATCTTCGTAATTATGACCTTCCTTAGCCATATAATTAGCACCATTTTGACTCATACCTACGCCATGCCCATAACCTCTAGTAGTTATAACATAGATATTATTTTTTATTTCAATATCGAAATCTGTACTTCTTAAGGAAAGCTTCTTGCGAAAAGCAATACCACTATATTCCTGATTATCGACAAGGACCTTTTCAACATGATTATGTTCATCACGAGAAGTAATTTTAATCGTGTTAAAGGAACCTAATTTTTGCTCTAATTCAGCTTTAGTAAAATTGGTTGTAACCAAATAATTTTTGGCTTCTTTATCCCAAGGAGATGATACCGAAGAAAGAGTTCCTTCTTTGAAGACGGTCATACTATCTTCGGTATAACCATTCGATGTGGAAAAGTAAAAAGATTTAAACAATTCATTATCTTTCTTCATTACAAGGTTTTTCGTATCAGCAACAATTTTCTTTAGCTTTTCATTATATTTTTCATAATCACTACCCCACTTTTCGCGGCGTTTTTCTTCATTGAAATAACATTGATCAGTGGTATCCGTTAAAACCGTATTTTTATTATGTTCTAAGAGATAAGCAGCATAGGTTCTTGATACAATTGCTTGAGCTTTTAAAGCTTCATCTTCATATAATGCAGGCATTTCACAAGCAATAACACCAACGATATAATCTTCGATATTTAACTTTTCTTGACTAGTCTCGTAATCGACGATTATCTCATTTTCTTTATCACTCCTTAAAGCATTATTGAAGGTATAAAAAAACCAATATAACATTACTGCTAATATTGGTACTACTAAGATACTTAGTATTTTTTTCATATGTTCTCCTATAACGAATTCATCATCGTTACTATATCATATAAAAAACTTTGTAAAATATAACTAATTATTATAATAAAAGTTACGATAAATACACGTGCTTCCCAAATGCGGTTCTTTTTAAAGATACCATTGATATTTAAACCCGATACGATGAAGACCGATACGAGAAAACTAAAAGCATAAAGACATAATTTAACGGTCATAACTATTCCTCAAAAGATTTAATCTTATTGATGCGACGAACATGACGTTCTTCTTCACTGAACTTCGTACTTACGAATAAACGAATACATTCCTTTAAAGTATCCATATCTTCCTTATAGCTTAAAGCCATAATATTGGCATTATTATGCTCACGACATAGTTTAGCTTCATCATAGTTTGATACCTTAGCACAGCGGATACCTTTAAACTTGTTAGCTGCGATGGACATTCCAATTCCGGTTCCACACATTAAGATACCAAGATCACAATTATGATTGATAACATCAGCTGCTACTCTAGCAGCAAAATCAGGATAATCATCGGTTGGATTATTATCCTTCGATTCATCGATAACTTCGACATTTAAACTATTTAGATAATAGATAAGTTCTATCTTTTGTTCAACACCATTATGGTCAGTGGCGATTGCTACTTTCATTATTTATTTCCTTCTTTCATTGCTTCTTCAAATACTGGTAAGATACCATAGTTATCATTACGATGAACTGGTAACTGGTATAGATCATGTCCTGGGAAGTCATTACCTTCGATTAGAGATGGTTCCTTTGGTCCAAGACAAACATCCCAACCGACATAACCAATTTCTGGTACAACTTCACAAGCTTCAATACACATATTCTTTACTTCGTCCCACATCGGAATCTTTGTACCAACGATCTCTTTTTTCGTCATTGGATGTTTAGAGAATACCTTACCGCTCTTATCAATTGCTGGGAAGTTAATCATCCCCGTTTCAACATCGATCGTCGTAACCATACCATCATGATTAAAATTATCAACAACATTTCCATAATTACCGATACGTAATAATGCTACAACAACCTTTTTATTTAAGGTAACAATTCTTAAAGTATTTATTGAATATGGATAGATATCATTGATAACCTTATGTTGAATAGCAATATCTTCTACTAAGAATTGTTTGGTACTTTTTAAATGATCATATAATTCATCAGGATCATAATCAGCTACTTTAAGTTTTTCAACACCTTTACCACACGATAGATCTAATGGTTTTACAATGATCTCTTTTTTCCCTTTTAGATACTTTTTAAAATCATCTTTAGATGCTTCTTCAAGATAGATCCATTCTCTTTTTAAATACTTATCAAATAATTTATTAAATAATGCTTTATCTTCAAATTTATATGCTTGGGACATATCATTATATTTTTTTATAATACGATTATTGATTCCTCTTGTTACGACAGTTTTACGTTCTTTAGCATTCATTTTATACATTTCATAAAGATTATAATCGACATAACCAGCTTGATATTTTAAACCACATATGACGATATCAAAAAAGATATAAATACGATTCTTATGGTTTTTTTCATGAATGGTATTAACCATCTTAAATAGATTACTAAAATTCATATGAGCAATCCGGTCAATTAAGTATTTTACTTTTCCCACTAATATCACCTTACTAACAATATACCACAAAAAGAACCTTTTATCATAAAAAAAGAACCATTAGGCTCCTTATTTATCAAGATTATATTTTTTATTGAATTTTTCAACATTTCCAGTCTTTTTACGATTTCCTTGTGCTCCCGTAAAGAATGGATGACATTCAGAACAAACCTCAACTTGATGTTCTTCTTTATTACTCATAGCTTTGAAAGTTGCTCCACAAGCACATTTGAAAGTACACATAACTTGATTTGGATGTATATTTTTTTTCATCTAAATCCTCCTTCCGCCATAACTTATATAAGTTATAGAAATTCATTACTTGTTTAGTATAACATAATTATCTTAAAAATCAAGGATTATTCATCAATTAATTCGATATTGGCACCGACATTATTTAGTTTACTTACGATACGTTCATAACCTCTTAATAAATGTTCAATATTATAGATAATCGTTGTACCATCAGCGATCATACCTGCTACTAGCATACTAGCGCCTGCTCGAAGATCGGTAGCTTTTACCTTTCTTCCAACTAAATCGGTTTTACCATTGATGATAGCACTCTTATCAAAGGCTTTAATATCAGCACCCATATTATTAAGATGAGGAATATGTCTTAGACGATTTTCATAGATGGTCTCTTCGAAAAGACTCATTCCTTCACATTGGGTTAAGAAGGTACTCATCGGTTGACCTAAATCAGTAGGAAAACCTGGATAAACAGTCGTCTTAATGTTTACTGGCTTTAAGTGCTTTGGTCTTGAAACACGAATGGTTTTACCAGTAACCTTCACCGGAACTCCCGCATCCTTTAATTTAGAAATAAGGGATATCAAGTGTTCTTCAACGACACCAGTTACTTTAAAGTCGGTTCCTAAAAGTGAACCAATGATAAGGTAGGTACCAGCTTCGATACGATCTGGTATTACCTCGACCTCACCATCTCCTAGCTCTTCCACACCTTCGATCGTAATTGTTCCGCCACCAGCTCCCTTGATATGGGCTCCCATTGAGTTTAAGAAATCGGCTACGTTTTCAATTTCTGGTTCTCTAGCAGCGTTGACGATTCTTGTCGTTCCTTTAGCTAAGACAGAGGCAATCATGACATTGATAGTTGCTCCAACTGATGGAAAATCAAAGAAAATATCGATCCCTTTAAAAACATCAACATCCATTACAAAACCATCTAGTTTTTCTTCGATATGAGCACCCATTTTCTTAAATGAATTGATATGAAAATCGATTGGCCGACTACCGATGACACATCCCCCTGGAAAACTCATTTCGGCATGATGATAACGACCTAATAATGATCCCATAAAGTAATAAGATGCCCTTATTTTACTAGCATATTCCTCATTAATTCGTTTAGGTTTTACCTCGCTATTATCGATCGTTAAGATTTCTTTATCAAAAGTTATTTTAGAACCAAGTTCCTTCATCATACTTATTAAAGTTCTTACATCACTGATATCCGGAACATTTTTGATTACACATTTACCACGAGTAAGAATTGATGCTGGTATCAAAGCTACCACACTATTTTTAGCACCACTAATATGCACTTCACCCTTTAAACTTCTTTTTCCTTCAATAACTAATTTTTTCATATTTCACCTTTTAAAAGTCAATTTTACTATATACTTAAGGGTATCTTAAGTCAATAATATTATATGATGCTTGACATTTAATTAGTAAAACTATTAAACATACTTCTCGAGAAGTTCTTTGGTAAGGGATGTTATCTCATAATCATCAGCTGTCGTATTACGATCGATTAAACATAGAGGTGGATACATTACACACCACCAATTTAATCCTTGCGAGTAACCTAAAGAGATAACTAAGGAATCATAATAACCGGCATCGTATTTAATTCCATGATATTCTTTTTCAGGAAAATAATTTCTACCAATGGAAACCTGATATTTAGTTACTACTTCATTAGCATCTAAATATTTACCTAATTCATCTTCAATATTTTGGTGATTATTCATTAAAATATCTTTGGCTTCTTCACTACTCTTAGCATCCTTGGTCATATCGATAATATATTTTTCCATATATTTAGCAACATTGTTCTTAATGTTTTGATCTTCAATCGTATTACTATTAGCTATAACACGAAATCGGATAGCGTTATTCGGAATAACGATATTTTCTTCATTATGATAACAACATACAACGATTATAACTGCTATTAAAACTAATAATTTCTTCATAAAAAAATTACCCTCTCTACTTTATATATGGGGTAATTTATTAAAACTTATTCATTGATTATAAATAAATAGCGATCCTTTAAAGCTAGGTCTTTACTAATAATGATTTTTGCATTAGGAAAATACTCTTTAGCGTAAGTCTTTAAAATACTACCTTGTTGATAACCGATTTCCATTGCTATTAACGATTTATCATTTAATAGTTTAGGTGCTATTTTTAAGATATGTTTATAAAATATTAAACCATTATCTTCAGCATAGATAGCTTGCTCGGGTTCATACTTAATACTCTCATCGACTTCTTCATTAAAGGCGATATATGGAGGATTTGCTATTAAAAGATCATATTTATCTTGGCTTTCATATTTAAAGATATCTGCTAACTCGAAAGCAATGGATACATCTAAATTCTTAGCATTTAATCTAGCAACATCTAAAGCATCATTAGAGATATCAATAGCTTTTACTTGGACATTAGGTAATTCTTTTTTTAAAGTAATTGCAATGCAACCACTACCGGTTCCCATATCCAATACTTTAGCATTCTCTAACTTTAATTCTTTTAGATAACTTATGGTCTTTTCAATTAGTCCTTCGGTCTCAAAACGCGGAATCAATACTCTTTCATCACATAGGAAGTCATAACCATAGAAATTAACATTACCGATTAGATATTGAATTGGGTAATGACTCTCTAATTGATCCTTTATCTTATCTAGGGAACCATATTTTTTAATAAGCAGTTCCCTATCGATTGGTGTTAGATCATCTATCTTATTCATTTTCTAGCTTTCTACGTTGATCTTCAGTAATCAAAGCTTCGATGATTGGATCTAAGTCGCCATCCATAACCCGATCAAGGTTCATTACCGAGAAACCAATACGATGATCCGTTACTCTATTTTGAGGATAGTTATAAGTTCTGATCTTTTCTGAACGATCCCCCGTACCAATCTTATTACGACGATCAGCACCTTCAGCTTCTTCCTTTTCACGAAGTTTTAGGTCATATAGACGGGTTTTCATAATATTTAAACCTTTTTCTTTGTTCTTTATTTGGCTTCTTTCAGTTTGAGAATAAACGATAATACCTGTTGGTATATGCGTAATACGTACAGCCGAATCGGTTGTATTAACTCCTTGACCACCACAACCTGATGAACGCGTTATATCGATACGAATATCGTTCATATCTAATTCGAAATCCAAGTCTTCCGCTTCAGGCATTACAGCTACGGTAGCGGTTGATGTTTGAATACGTCCTTGAGATTCTGTTTCTGGTACTCTTTGAACGCGATGAGCACCTGATTCAAATTTTAATTTGGAATAAACGTTATCACCTTTGATATAAAATTCGATTTGCGAAAAACCACCAGCTGTACCTTCTAAAGCATTGATGATTTCTGTCTTCCAACCTTGCTTTTCAGCATAGTGGGTATACATACGGTATAGATCACCAGCAAAGATGTTGGCTTCATCACCACCAGCTGCTCCTCTAATTTCCATAATGATATCTTTACCATCATTTTCATCTTTAGGAATTAAAAGGATTTCTAACTCTTTTGTTAAATTCTCTAATTTTTGATTTTCTTCATCCAATTCTAATTGGGCCATTTCACCCATTTCTGGATCATGCGTAAGTTCTTTTAAACCTTCAATATTTTCCATAACATGTTTATATTCATGGTATTTATTAACGGTTTCTTCTAGGGAGCTTTTCTCTTTAGATAAGCTCTTCATTTTATTATAATCATTTAAGACATCGGGATTAACTAATTCTTTTTCTAATTCATGATATCTATCTTCAATTATATTTAATCTTTCTATCATACTTATACCTCTTTTCTATTAATTATAAGAAGCTAAGCTACATCATATCTTGTTCTTCCGCATCATCCATGATAACCAAGTCTTTTAAATCATCTTCTTCATCGTCATCATCAACTTGATCATTATCATAGTTTATCTCTTCATCACTCATTTCATCTTCATCCAAAGATTCATCTAAAGACTCACCTAAGTCTTCTTCTTCCTCTTCTTCATCATCGATAATAATCTTTTTAGCATGATTATCTCTTAAATCCCAAAATCCCTTTTCTAACATTAAAAATCTTTTATCAGTAGATATTAAACCAAAGAAATCACCTATTTTACTTTCAAAATAACTTTCTGGTAATTTCATTGCTTTGATAACTTCCTTAAATAGATCTTGAATCTTCATCTTCTTACCATTGGTTTCTAATACTAAAAACGCAACATCAGCATAAGAATATTGTTCTATTTGTTCATCGGTTAACTTTATCGCCTTCATAGCAATACCTCCTAATATTTCCTAATCATTATATGCTTTCTTATCATAAAATGTCATTGATGTTTAAAACACTAACAATTTTATCATAATATTATCTGTTGTCAACTATAATTTATACATATTCGATAATTATATAATTAGTAGTTTTTTCATCATTATAAAAACTATACTCTAATTTAATAATATCTTCATTATTTTCAATAAAAATATCCGAGATATCCATTATAAATTCATCGGAAATATTATGAAGTTTTATTTTAATTATTTTATTTTTAAAATCGATAGTTATTTTAGAATCTTTACTCTTTTTAATTAAGGTTAGCTTTTCTAAATGATATTCATATAGATCATTATTTACTTTAAATTTAAGATTATTATTACTTTTAATATAGTTGGTAATTGTATCGATTAAAGTTTCTTGATTAGATATGAGTTTAAAATGCAAACGATTCATCTTTTTCACCACGATTATTTTATCATAAAATATAAAATTGTATACAAAATAATAAGGGTGATTATCTTGAAAGTTATTAAGTTTTTTATAAAGATATCTTTATTCTTATTTATTATTGGGTGTATTTTTATATCGGGTTTATATATCTATGCTTATTTTACACCTTCAATATCGATTAATACTGCTAATTCCTATTATATATATGATAATAAAGATAATATCATCTATGAGGGTTCTAATAATGGTGAATGGGTTAAATTAGAGGATATTGATCAGAAATTAATCGATTATATTATTAATATTGAAGATCAATATTTTTATTATCATAAGGGTTTTGATATTATGAGAATTATTAAGGTTATGATCGATAATTTGAAAGCTGGTAAGATTACTGCAGGAGCTTCTTCGATTTCACAACAATATGTCAAAAACCTCTTTTTAACCTTCGATCAAACTTGGGAAAGAAAGATTAATGAAGCCTTCTTAACGATTCGTTTAGAAACGCATTATACCAAAGATGAAATCTTAGAAGGTTATTTAAATACAATCTATTTTGGAAATGGTATATATGGTGTTAAAGATGCGGCACAATATTATTTTAATAAGGATATTAGTAATATTACGACTGAAGAAGCTATTATGTTAGCATGTATTCCTAAAAGTCCTAATAATTATAATCCTTTAGCAAATAAAGAAGCTGCTAATAAAAGATTTAATATTGTATCAAAGCTATTATATGATAATCATGTTATTGAAGGGGATGTTTATAACTCCGTAGATTTCAACAATTTAGTAATCTATGGTAAACATGATTTAAATAATTTGGAAACCTTAATGTATTATCAAGATGCCGTATTAGATGAATTAAATAGTATTGAGAGTATCCCTGATGATTTAATCGAAGCTGGGGGTCTTAGAATATTTACTAATTTGGATATCGATACCCAAAAGGTTATGGAAGAAGCTATCAATAAACATATGTTAGATGATGATACGGAAGTTGCAAGTATTATGATCGACCCTAATACTTTCAAAGTTCTTGCTTTAATTGGGGGAAGAAACTATTCTAAAAGTCAATATAATCGAGTAACTCAAGCTAAAAGACAGGTTGGTTCAACGATTAAGCCTTTCCTCTATTATGCCGCTTTAGAGGAAGGTTTAACACCATCTTCGACCTTTAAATCAGAAAAGACGACCTTTGTATTCTCTGAAGATAAACGTTACTCACCGACCAACTATGCCGATAATTACGCTAATAAAGATATTTCGATGGCGGCAGCTTTAAGCTATTCCGATAACATCTATGCTGTTAAAACCCATCTCTTCTTAGGTGAAGATAAACTTATCGATACCTTACATCGTGCCGGATTACAAAATGCCCTACCCGAAAATCCTAGTCTTGCTCTTGGAGCAACCGAAATCAATATGCTCGACTATGCCACAGCTTATACTACTCTAGCCACTGGTGGAATCACTGATAAACTATATTTTATCAATCGTGTTGAGGATTTAAATGGTAATATTTTATATGAACATGTCGATAATCCCTTACCCGTTTTAGATGAAAGAATTACTTATATCTTAAATGAAATGATGACCTATACCTATAACTATTCCTTTGT
Organism: uncultured Bacilli bacterium; assembly: GCA_947626015.1. Taxonomy (GTDB): domain Bacteria; phylum Bacillota_I; class Bacilli_A; order RF39; family UBA660; genus CAG-582. The sequence goes on from CANQQK010000007.1 coordinate 12,908, forward strand.
CGATTATAATACCCCAACGATTCTTTATTTAAATGGTAAATTAAGTCGTAAATATGCCATTAAAAGTGGAACAACCGATAACGATTATTGGATCAGTGGATATAATAAGGACGCTTTGATGTTGGTATGGGCCGGTAATGATTACAATGCTAGTGTTGATAAAACCTATTCGAAGATCATTAAAAATATTTGGTTAGACACTATCGAATATTATCTTAAAGATAAGGATACGGATTGGTATAGCATTCCTGAAGGAGTTGTTGGGGTACCAATGGATCCCATATCGGGTAAATATGATCCAAAATCCAATACCCTATTCTATTTTCTTGATGGTACCCAAAATATCTATGTAAACTAAAAGAGGATAATTATTTATCCTCTTTATCGATTCTAATAACAAATTGATAGATATCATCAAAACTGAATTCTTCACTAGTTACACCTAACCCATTAACCTTGGCTTTTGTAAGTAACTTTTTAATCTCGGTAATGACATCTTTATTCTTTTCAAGTTCAACCTCTTGAACAATGACTTCAGGAGTTTTTGTTTGCGTTGGTGCTTCCTCTTCATCATCATCGTCATCTAGATCTAATAAATCATAATCATCGTCATCATCAATGGTTTCTTCATTAACTTGCGTTTTAAAAGGATTAAAACCAAAACTTAGCGTTGGATCCATATTAACAGATTCATTTTCAAGATTATTAAAGAAGATGGAATTCTTTTTCTCCTTCTTAGGAGGTGCTTGAACACTTGAATTATATGAATAATATAGATTTCCATCATTAGATAGATCAGAAACGATATCAGTTGAATTCTTTAGGATGCTATCGATATCAACATCGATCTTCGTATTAACATTGATACCACCAGTGGTATTATCTCTTTTATTATAGCTTTCAACAATTGCGGTAACGACATCTTCTAATTGTTTAACGGTCCAACTTTCATTGATAATCCGATTTAGTAATTCAACTTGTTTCATCTTATCCGTAACTCTTAAAAGAGCACGAGCATGACGTTCACTTATTTGATCATTTATTAAAGCTTTTTGCACAGAGTCATCTAAAGATAATAATCTTATCTTATTGGATAATGTTGATTGACTCATACCTAATCTACGTGCTAATTGATCTTGCGTTAAATAACGACGATCTAATAACTTCTTATAAGCACGAGCTTCTTCGATAGCTGATAGATTACGACGATGGGTATTTTCAATAATAGCAACTTCTGCTGATTCATTATCATCGATATCACTTACAATACAAGGTACAGCTTTTAAACCAGCTTTTTGAGCAGCTTTATATCTTCTTTCACCTGCTATTATTTCATATTTATCATTTAATCTTCGAACAACTAATGGTTGAAATATTCCATGTTCTTGAATAGATGTTGTTAATTCATCAAGAGCACTATCTTCAAATTTCAATCTTGGTTGGAATCGATTTGGAATAATATCATCAACGTTGATAAGACGTATTTGTGCTTCCATCTTCATGAAACATTTCCCCTTTATCCTATAGTTATCTATTTAAATATTACTTTATTTTGAATGTTTTTTCAATGCTTTTTTAATCTTATCATAACGACGTGGATAATTAGGTGGGGTTACCCCATTCTTTTTAATTTTAATCAAAGTTCTTTTAGCTTCTTCAATGGGAATATTGAAGGTTGTAACAGATTCGATTTGACCTTTTAAAGTTTTTATAATATTTTCTGATTCATCGATTTCCTCTAAAGCATTACCCTTCATTGCAATAAAATATCCCCCTACTTTAACCATTGGTAAACATAATTCGGTTAAGATTGGTAAAGCACTTACAGCTCTAGCAGTAACGATATCATATTCATCTTTATGCTTTAAAGCAAATTCTTCACTACGAGTATTGATAGCTTCGATATCTTCTAATTGTAATAATTTAATTAAATTATTTAGGAAGGTTATCTTTTTATTATTGCTATCGATTAGGATTACTTTTAGATGAGGGAATACTATCTTTAAAACCATACCAGGAAAACCAGCACCACTACCTACATCGACAAGGGTTTTAACATCCAAGAGATTAATATCTTTAACGATTGTTAAGGAATCATAGAAATGTTTTAGATAGATGCCCTCTTCATCCGTAATAGCCGTTAAATTGGTATGTTCATTATATTCCCGTAAGTATGAAGCATAGATATCTAAACGCTCTAACATTTTATCATTTAATTTGATACCTAAAGCTTCAACATTTTCGATAAAAATATTTTTATTCATCACTATTTTCCTTACTATATTCTTTTTTTAAATATACCGTTAAAATCGATATATCGGTAGGATTGACACCACTTATACGAGTTGCTTGGGCAATCGTTTGCGGACGAACTTGTTTAAGCTTTTGACGAGCTTCACTAGCAAGATTTTTAACCTTATCATAATCGATATCAGGTGGTATTTTCTTACTTTCCAATTTCAACATGCGCTCAACTTCTCTTTCCGTCTTAGCGATATATCCTTCATATTTAACTGCTACTTCGACAATATATAATATTTCTTCATCATATTCATTTTCTAAATATGGTATTAAGTATTCGATCTTAATTGGTGGTCTTTTTAAGAGATTATAAAGACTGATACCAACATCTAATGGATCTCCTAGAGCTTCATTGATTTCCTTACTGACCATCTTTGGTGAGATAACTTTCTTCAATTCTTCTTTTAAAGATGCAATTTTCTTTTCTTTATCTAAAAGATGTTGATATTGTTCTTCAGATACTACCCCTACTTCATATCCATAACGACGTAGACGAAGATCCGCATTATCATGTCTTAAGATAAGACGATATTCGGCACGCGAAGTTAATAAACGATAAGGCTCTTTTGTACCTTTAGTGCATAGATCATCGATTAAAACACCAATATATGATTCATTTCTCTTTAAGATTAATGGTTCTTTTCCTCTTAGTTTTAAACCAGCATTGATACCTGCTATTAAACCTTGACCAGCAGCTTCTTCATACCCACTAGTACCATTTATTTGTCCCGCCGTAAAGAGATTTTTTATGACCTTTGTTTCCAAAGAATGCGTTAATTGTAGAGGATTGATGGCATCATATTCAATAGCATAAGCATATTTTAATATCTTAGCATGTTCAAGTCCCTTTAAACTATGAACCATTAACTCTTGGACATCTTCCGGCATTGATGTGGAAAAACCTTGTAAGTAGAGATCCGGATAATAATTGCTTTCCGGTTCTAAGAATAATTGATGTCTTTCCTTATCAGCAAAGCGCACGACTTTATCTTCAATAGAAGGACAGTAACGGGGACCAATACCTTCAGCATAGCCACCATACATTGCCGATTTATCTAAGTTTTCTCGAATGATACGATGGGTCTCTTCATTGGTATAAACAAGATAACATTTTCTTTGCTTATCAACATCATATTGGGGTTTTAGATCAAAGGAAAAGGTCCATGGATGTTTATCGCCTTCTTCCGGAGTTAAGACGGAATAATCAACTGTCGTGGGATCGATTCTTTGGGGTGTTCCCGTTTTAAGTCTTTGAATCTCAAAACCTAACTCACGTAGACGATCACTTAAATGATTACTTCGCTTTTCTCCATGAGGTCCCTCTAATTTATTCTTGCTTCCAACAAGGATTTTACTCTTTAAATAGGTACCTGTCGTTAAGATTAAGGCATCACAAAAATACTCTACTCCATCACTAGTCTTAATTCCTTTAACACAATTATCTTCAACGATTATATCTTCAACCATAGCTTCGATAATATCGAGGGTTTTGATACTGCGTAGTTCCTTAAGCATATTTTTAGGATAAGTTATCTTATCCCCTTGTGCTCTTAAACTTTTAACAGCTGGTCCTTTACCAGAATTAAGCATTTTGATTTGTAAGTGAGAAATATCTGCTACTCTACCCATAAGACCCCCTAAAGCATCGATTTCTCTAACGACGATACCTTTAGCAGTTCCTCCTATTGAGGGATTACAGGGCATATCAGCTATATTATTAATATTAGAAGTTATTAGAGCTACATGAAGGTTTTGCTTGCTAGCCGCATTGGCAGCTTCACAACCCGCATGTCCCCCACCAACTACAATAATATCGTATTTCATATATAAACCTCTTTTCAAAGTTTTATTTTCCTAGACAGAATTTCGAGAATAATTCATCCAATAGCTCATCTTTATAAGTAGCACCAATTATCTCTCCTAAATCGTCATAGGCTTTCTTGATATCAACAGCAATCATCTCTAAAGGATATAATTCATCAACACTTTTAATAGCATTATTGATAGCTTCATAAGCTTTTTTTACCAAAGCAACTTGACGAGCATTGCTTAGATAGTTATAGTTTTTACTCTTGATACCATTTAGATTAAAGAGTTCAATAATCTTATTCTTTAATGCATCTAAACCATGAGGATTAAAGGTATTTCCTTTAACAACGATAAAGTCTTTTAAGATGTCTTCATCGATCTTACTATTTAGATCATCTTTGTTTAAAAAGATGATCTTTTTAACATTATCTAAAGATTTTATGAAATTTAATTCATCTTTGCTAATCTCTTCACTGCTATCGATAACATAGATTGCTAAGTCAGCTGTTGATAAAATCTCTTTACTCTTATCAACACCTATTTTCTCTACTAGATCATCGGTTTGACGAATACCAGCGGTATCGATAAGGTTAATTTTGATTCCATCAAGCGAGATAGTACCTTCAACGATATCTCTTGTTGTACCAGCAATATTTGTAACGATGGCTTTATTTTGATCTAAAAGATGATTTAGAATCGAACTCTTCCCTACATTGGGTTTACCAACGATAGCAACATCTAAGCCATTTTTTAAGATTGCACCATTGCTACTAGAATCGATTAGTTCTTTTAAATCATGCGCAATATCTTCTAAAGCTCCTTTTAAATGTTCATTGGTAACTTCCGGATTATCAGCTTCTTCGGGAAAATCAAAGTTTACCTCTAATTCAGCTTGTAATGATACTAAGACATCTCTTTCTTTAGTAATCAATTTATAAAGATTGCCATCTACCCTACTCATGGCATACTTACGAGCTTCTTCGCTCTCACTGGCAATAAGATCATTAATTCCCTCAGCCATCGTTAAGTCGATACGTCCATTTAAAAAAGCTTTTTTGGTAAATTCACCAGGTAAAGCTAGACGACACCCTTCGATGATAAGAATCTCTAATACCCTATTGGTCGTAGCAATACCTCCATGACAGTTAATTTCCACAACATCCTCACGGGTAAATGTGTTAGGAGCACGCATGACGCTTACCAATACTTCATCAATCGTCTCCCCTTCGAAGAAGATATGACCGTAATTGATCGTATGTGTTGCAACTTTAGTTAAATCTTTACCTTTAAATACCTTATTAACAATATCAACCACATCAGGTCCGGAACATCTAACAATCGAGATTGCTCCAACACCTAAAGAAGTCGATATAGCACATATATTTTCGTTCATTCTTCTTCCCTCCTGCGTGTATTATAGCATAAATTAAAAAAAAGGATTAATTAATCCTCTTTTGGTTTTACAATTACATGTCTATGAGGTTCAACACCTTCAGAAATCGTATAGACATCCTTGTTTTCTGATAAGTAATTATGAATGATTCTTCTTTCATAAGAATTCATATCTTCTAAACTTACTTCAACCTTCGTTCTAGCTACATCTCTAGCAACATTCTTAGCTAGACGCATTAGATATTTCTCTTGTTTTTCTTTATAGTTTTCAACATCTAATAATATATATGGGTAATTATTGATTTGATTATAAACTACTTGTTTAACTACAGTTGTTAAAGCTTGTAATGTTTGTCCATTACGACCTATCATTATTTTATTATTATCAGAATACATCTTAATAGTAATTTGTTTTTCACGGATCTTCGTTTCAAAAGTTACCTCTAAGCCCATATCCTTAGTAAGACGCATTAAATATTCCTTAACAAAATCCGAAATATTATTAAGAGTTGTCATATGCACTTGAACGGTTTCCTTCTTTAAAAGACCACCTTTAGTCTTAGTTACATAATATAAGACTTCATCTTCACTACACTCTAGCGCTTCTAAACCCTTTTTTATTGTTTCAGCTTCTTCTTTTCCTTCAAATACTTCGATCTTCATTACTACTAACCTCTCTTCTTAACAATCATCATTTGGATTACATTAAAGGCATTAGTTACAATCCAATATAACGCAATAGCTGTTGGTAATTGAATTGATGCTATACCAATAAATACTGTCATAAATATCATCATAAACTTCGATTGTTTAACCTGTTCAGGACTTCCTGACATCGATGCCATACTTTGTTTAAATGACAATGCGGTAAATAATATAATTAGTATAATTAAGATTATATAATAGAAATTACCATTTTTAATTCCCACAAATGGTGTCGTACCTAATTGGAATACCCAGAAATTATTTTCAAATATTGCCGGAACACGATTAATGGCTTCAAGGAAAGCAAAGAATAATGGTAATTGAATAAATGATATCAAACAACTACTCATTGGATTGATATTATATTTTTGATAAACCATCAATGTTTCTTGACTCTTCTTCATCATTGAATCTTGATCGGTTTTATTTTCATATTTCTTTTCGATTCTTTCAATCTCTGGTTGGGCTTTCTTCATATTCTCTTGTTGTTTAGCCGTTTTAGCTGATGCCGGAACCATCAATAATCTAATAAATAAACCAATAAGCATTACTGATAGACCATAATTACCTACTAAAGTACCTAAAGCAATAATAATCCATGCCAATGGTCTTACAAATAATTGAACCCATAAGCCATTATAATTATTCTTATCATAGATTTTCATATCTTTACAACTAGGTAAATCTTCAAATGATACATCTAAGTACTTATCATACTTCTTATATAGATTAACTAAGTTTTCATCTTCAGGACGACATAGAATATTAGATGTTAAATTTTGACCTGTTTCTTCATTGATTACCCTATTCTTATCTCCATCTACCAAAGTTTTAGTACAACCTGTCATAAGTAATAGAACTGCACAGATAGCAACAATTATTTTTTTCTTCATATTATCTCCTATTTCCTATTAGACTTATTAATTCCTCGGTTGCTTCTTGATAACTTAGATTTAAAAAGTCCTTCTTCACTATTATAATATAATCTCTATCATTTTGAAATAACTTTTTATTCTTATCGATTAAGGCTCTAATTTGTCTTTTAACACGATTACGAGTAACCGCATTACCTATTTTTTTACCTACTGCTATTCCAAAACGAGGAAAACCTAAATCTCTTTCCTTATAATATATAATATAATATTTATTTTTTAAATAAGGGCTATTTTGAATAATATCATCAAAGTCTTTATGTTCTTTAACAATTTCAAACTTTTTCACTAACACAACCTCCTTATAGAATAAAAAGCCACATTGTGGCTTCAATTATCTACTAAGTACCTTGCGTCCTTTTGCTCTTCTAGTCTTTAATATTTTAGTATTTTTACGTGCAAAGAAACCATGTTTTTTTGCTTTCTTACGATTATTTGGTTGAAAAGTTCTTTTCATTAGCTTACACCTCCACATCTCTAAAGCAAGGTTAGTATATAATAAAAATTTTTTTAAGTCAATAAAAATTCCAAAAGAATAGGGGTGTTTTTGACTTATAAACATTATTAACATTGATAGTTGATAAGTTTTTAACAGGTGTTAATAATTATTTTTAATAATTTGTGGAAAACGTTGAAAAGTTCATTTTTATACGATATTATAGGTATTAAATTGTTGATAATTCTGTTGATAACTTGGGGAAAACTTTTTTTATAAACAATTTTCTTTATTTTTCGACAAAACTGATTTACAATTTAATTAGTTAGAAACTAGGGACGGGGTGGTTGAATGAAAAGCGATGAGTTTTGGGACCAATTTCTTGATATTATACACAGCAAATTAAACGATATTTCATATACCACTTGGTTTAAAGATATAACACTTGAAAGTAAGTCACAAAACCATATTATTATTAATGTCGGTAATACTTTTAGAAAGAAACATATTACAGCTTTCTATATGGATCTAATCGAAGAGACGATTGATTCTTTAACAGATAATAATTATACTTTTGAAATTATTTGTGATGAAGATAAGGTTAGTAAGATAGAAACTCCTATATATAAGGAAGAGGAAGAAATTATTCTTCCCAAGATTAAGGATACGAAGAGTAATTTAAAACCGGAACAAACCTTTGATAATTTTATAGTAGGGGATTCCAATCGCTTTGCACAGACGGTTGCTTTATCGGTTGCTGAACAACCAGGAAAACTTTATAATCCATTATTTCTATATGGTAAAAGTGGATTAGGTAAAACTCATTTAATGAATGCTATTGGTAATTATATTAAGGAAAATTCTAATAAATCGGTACTTTATGTACGATGTGATGAATTTATCAATGATTTTACCCAATTGAATAATCGTCATGGGGAAGATAATTTAGAAGCTATCCAGGAATTTAAGAATAAATATCGTAATATCGATGTCTTGATCATCGATGATATTCAGTTATTTAGAGGAGCCAGTAAGACCCAGACGGAATTCTTTACGACCTTTAATTTCTTACATGATAGTGGAAAACAGATCATTTTATCTTCCGATAGTTCTCCTGATGATATGAATTACTTAGAGGAGAGACTTAAGACGCGATTTGCTTGGGGATTACAAGCTAATATAACCCCACCAGATTATGAATTAAAAGTAAAGATATTGAAGAATAAGGTTATTGGTACTGAGGTTGGTAATCTAATAAAACCGGAAGTATTTGATTATATTGCCAATAATTGTGAAAGCGATGTTAGACATCTTGAAGGTGCTATTAATCGTTTACTAGCTTTAACAGCAATGTATTCACCAAAAGAGATTAATCTTGAATTTGCCCAAGAAAATCTTAAAGAAGACTTCAATTCTTCGATGTATATTACAAATAATGTTACCAAGATTCAAAAGGCCGTAGCGGAATACTTCGATCTTACAGTCGATACCTTAAAAAGCAAGAAAAGAGTTGCTAATATCAATAATGCAAGGCAAATAGCAATGTATATTTGTAAGATGACCACTGATGAAACCATCGAAAAGATTGGTCGGGAATTCCATCGTGATCATTCAACGGTCATTCATGCTTGTGAAAAGATCGATGAAGAACTAAAACATAATGAAGAATTAAAACAACAAATTAAAGAAATAAAAGAAAAAATAGCTAACTAATGTTAATAATTCGACTTTTATCAACACCGATTTCTAATAAATATTTTTAAAAAATGACAGATAATTCGTAAAAATAAATAGTTATCAACATTATCCACGCTAATAATAACAATAATAAATAAAAAAATAATAGAAAGAAGGAATATTTTATGAAATTTTCAATTAATAAGAATACAATATTAGAACAACTTACAAATGTCAGTAAAGCAATATCTCCGAGAAATATCATTCCGATACTTAATGGTATTAAATTCGATCTAGGAGAAAAAGGATTATATCTAATGGCTAGTGATTCTGATCTTACGATTGAATCCTTTATACCAGCTAAGGATATTGAAGAGATCGATGCTGATGGAACCATTATTATTCAAAGCAAATATATCCTTGATATCATTAAAAAAATGCCTAGTGATATTATCAACTTTGAAGTTATCGATAATCTAAAGATCGTTATCTATACCGATACTAGTAAATATAATTTAAATTGTTTAAATAGTATGGATTATCCACAAATTGATTTGAGTTTGGCACCTAATCATATTACTTTAAAAGCGGGAGAATTAAAAAAGATGATTCGTCAAACAATCTTTGCTATTTCTACTCAAGAATCACGTCCTTTATTAACGGGTATTAATTTAAAAATCAATGGTAATGTTATCGAATGTGTAGCAACGGATTCATATCGTCTTGCAAAGAAGACTTTAACCTTGGATGAACCATATAGTGAAGCTGTTGATATCGTTATTCCAGGAAAGAATATCAATGAATTAGATAAGATTATTACAGATGAAGAGGAAAATGTTGATATCCATATCTTTGCTAACAAGATTATGTTTAAGTATAAGGATATTTTATTCCAATCTAATCTATTAAATGGAGCTTATCCAAATACTTCGAATTTGATTCCAACGGATTTCATTCATATTATCAATACTAAATTAGATGATTATTATGCATCAATCGATCGTGCTGCATTACTTACACAAAGTAAGGATCGTAATATCGTTAAATTAGAAGCTAAAGGTAATGAATTATGTATCTCATCATTTGCTGAAATAGGTAAGGTTGAGGATCGTCTAATCGTTGAACGAAATAACGATGAAGATATGTCTATTTCCTTCTCAGCTAAATATATGATGGATGCCTTAAGAACCTTTGATGGTGAAGATATCGTCATATTTATGAATACTGATTCTAAACCAATCGTTATCAAGAGTGCTACTGATGAATCGTTGATTCAATTAATCTTACCAATCAAGACCTATTAGAAGAGTTTTATAACTCTTTTTTTTATCGAAAAAACGACATCCTTTTTAAAATTATCATGTTAGTATAGGCCCTCGAAAGGAAAGATAAATATGAATAGTTATATCATAACTAATAAAACGATGGCGATTTTAAGCAATGGAAAAGGAGAGTCGATCGTCTATGAAGAGAGTCGTTTCTTTATCATTAAACAACGACCTAATAGTATCATTAAGAAAAATTGTCAGAACTATGGTATCAGTTTAGATTCCGCAATCGAACGTACTAAAATTCTTACTGGTATCAATTATAAACCCCCAATAATTCTAAGTGATTATCAAAAAATCATTATATTTCCAACGAAATCTTTAAGACTTCCTGATAACGAATGGATATGTTTAAATCAGATCAAAGATTTTCATATTAATAAGCGTAATAATACGACTATGATTGAATTTAAGAATGGTAAAGTATTAGAATTTAAGATTTCTTATAATAGTATGAATAATCAAATTTTAAGAGCTTATTTTTTACAATCGAAAAATGAACCTTTAGGGGTCGATATTGCATAATTTTGTTTTTAAAATACCTTATTTTATGATATAATTATCTTGTGTATAGGTGTCCATTAAAAAGGAAAAATTACTCAGAATCGATTTTAAGGGGGTTAAAATGAGAATATTAAATTTGAAATTGCAAAATTTTCGAAATTATGATCAATTAAATATTGAATTTAATCCTTGTAAAAATTTGATTATCGGTAAGAATACGATGGGGAAGACCAATATTGTGGAAGCTATTTATGTTTTAGCTTTTACAAAATCCTTTAGAGGAAGTAAGGATAATATTTTAATCAATTTTGGTAGTGATCATGCTCGTATTGAAGGTACGGTTGAAAACAATGGTAAAAATGATTATAAAATTCTTCTAAATGGTGTTGATAAAAAGGTATTTATCAACAATAATCCTGTTAGTAGATTGATGGATTATCTTTCCCATATTAATAT